>NZ_ANBD01000047.1 GCF_000341005.1 Nocardiopsis alkaliphila YIM 80379
ACCGCAGATGCTGCGTAAGTTCACCGCTGCCACCGCCATCGCCGGTGTCGCTCTGGGCGCCATGCTCGCCGCCGCTCCGGCCTCCGCCTCGCACGGTGGGGACCAGCAGTTCAACCAGAACCTGCAGCTGGTTCCGGTACAGCTGTGCAACACCGAACTGGCCGTCGGCCTGGTCGGCGCCAACGTGCCGATCCTGTCGCCGCAGACCACCGGTGACTGCGTCAACGGTCCCGTCAGCACCAACGTGGACGTTGACCACGACCGTGGCAAGAAGAAGGACAAGGGGCACGGCTACCACTAGCCGGTGACCAGACGGGGCCGAGGCCCCGGTAAGGGAACAGAGCGGTTGTGAGGCCCCTCGGCGTACGTCGGGGGGCCTCGTCGCGTCCGTCGACACGATGGGTACGACCGAGGAGATGAGATGAAGCGCGTGTTGTTGGTGGGGGCGGCCCTCGCGCTGGCGACCTCCGCCTGCGGTGACCAGGACGTTCCAGGTGAGGGCGAGCGCCCGAGCATGGACAGGACCGAACAGGAGGTCCCGCAGGACCGGACGGATCGCGACGGCGGCGATGGTCGTGATGACGGTGCTGTCGAGGGTGATGACCACATCGATGGTTCGACCGGGGGCGAAGACGGTGAGGTCCGGGTCCTCAACTATCACGGGGACGAGAACGGGTTCGACGATCAACGCCCCCAGGAGTACGTGATCGGTCATTCCACGACCTTCAGCGCGATGGAGTGGAAGGAATGGAGCCGGGAGCGGGCTCGTGGTGGGGGCGTGGTCCTGGGGACCTGGTGCATGGACCAGGGATGTCAGGACGACCCCTACGACATCGAGGTCGAACTCGGTGATCCGGTCGAGGCGAACGGCGCCCTCTACTTCTCCACCTTCACGATCACCGAGTACGACGACATGCCCGAGGAACAGCGCGACGCCCTCGAGCAGGTCGAAGGGGGAAGGCTCGGCGTCCCCACCGGGCAGGACTGAGTAGAGGGTGGGATTCGACTCCCCCTGCCTTCGCAGAATCCTTACAAAGGGACTTAGAAGGTGCAAAATACCTGCTCAGGGCGGGTCGAGGGGGAGTTCAGCGGGACGTGGAGACCACCGAACCGGGCGTGGCGGGCCCGAGAGGTCTCTAGTCTGCTGAGTTGTGGGACTCAACCAGTGGGCGGACGACCGCGCGAAAGACGAACAAGGCACCGATGGCCGGCCGGTGCCGCGGCACGGCCGTGCCGCACTGCTACGACTGGCCACCTGGTTGGAGACGGCCGAACCCGACCGGGCCGACGTCTTGGCCACCGCGGTCTTCGCCCTTCATCCCGCGCAACACCTTCAGGGGAGCGTCGACGATGGCGTCGCGGCGACCACCAGTTGGTGGCAGGGCGAAGCCGACCGCAGTACCGTCATCGAGCGCCCTGGGGCGCGCCCGCCCGAACCGGTCCGCGACCACCGTGCCCAGCAGGCACGATTGAGAGACGCGGCCGAATCGTCCGCGCACTGGCGTCGCGCGGGCGCCGATCAGGTGCGCGAACTGCTCATCGAACCCACGGGCGACCGCGCCCGCCTGGACCTGTCCGGGGCCGGCATGGAGGTCCTCATGGAACTCCTCACCGCGGCCCTGGGCTCCGGTGACGCCTCTCGCCGGCCCACCTCCGCCGGTGACCTGGAGTTCGGGCTGCGTCTGCACGTCATCGCCGCGCCCGGTGCCCAGACCACGGTTCGGGGGGAGGGTGGTGAACTGAGTCTGGAAGGGTTGCGCCTGTGCGTCACCCCCTACGAACAACACACCCTGGACACCCCCGTTCCAGACGCCCCTGTCGAGGAACCGGCCGACACCGATAACCTCCCCGGACCGGAGTCGGACGTCGAGACCACCGGTCCCATCGAGGTCATCGAGGAAACACCCTGGACACGGAGGTGGGGGTGATGGGAATGAACGCCTACACCGAGGACGCGGCCCTCATCGGTGAGCGGCAGGCCGCCGCACGCGCGCTCATGGCCCGGCCGCTGCTCACCCGCGAACGCCATCCCGCCGAGTTCTCCCTGATCCGGGCGCACGCCGAGTGGCTGATTCAGCGTTTCCAGCGGGTGCTCGGTTACCGTCTGACCGTGGCCGACGACCACGCCCGGCTGGTCAAGCGTGGTCTGGTCGAGGAAGTGACCCGACCCTTCACCCGTGCGGACGGTTCCCGGCTCACCCCGCGTGCCCTCACCTACCTCGCCTTGACCCTGGCGGTACTGGTCGAACGCACCGAGCCCGTCACCGTGCGTTCCCTGGCCGTCCAGGTGCGCCAGATCGCCCACGAGGCGGGGATCGACGTCGACCCCGAACGCGGTCTCGGCGAACGCCGCCCCTACTGCGCGGCCCTGCTCTGCCTGGTCGAACTCGGTGCGCTCACCGAGACCGCCGGCGGTGTTCGCGCGCACCAGGCGGACGCTTCGGTCGACGCCGAGCTGGCTCCCCGGACCGAGGTCCTACGCGCGGTCGCCGCTCACCTGCCCAAGGCCGGTGACACCGTCGACACCTTCCTCACCGAGGCGGCCGACCCCGATCCCGAAAGCGACCAGGCCGCGGAGATCGCTCTGCGCCGGAGGCTCGCCGAGACCGCCGTCGTCCACCGTGAGGACCTTTCCGATCGTCAACGCGACCGCCTGGCCGCCCATCAGTGGCGGGGGGGGGNNACACCGAGGTCCGGGCGGAGGGTGTGGCGCTCATCATGTCCGACGAGAACGACGTACGTCCGCGCTTTCCCTCCGACGACCCCGTCGGACACACCGCGCTGGCCCTGATCCGGCACCTTTCGGGCCTGCTGAACCCGGGCCGTCCCACCACCTCGGTCCCCGTCCCCGACCAGGAATTGGAGGTCGCCTTGGAGGCCCTGGGAGGGGCCGAAGCCCCGATTCGTGCGGAATGGGCGCGTGCCGCGGGCCCGGAGATCCCCGAACCCGAACGTCTCTTCGCCTTGGTCCTGGAACTCCTCACCCGAACGGGACTGCTCCGTGGCGGCCCCGGAGCATGGCGACTGGCCGCCGCCGCGGCCCGTTTCGGTTCCGAAGTGGACCATCGCGTCCCCCGTATCCAGGACAATGACGAAGACGGCCGGACGGACCCCACGCGACCGCGTGGTTCCACCCGGACCGAGGCCGGCTCCGACCTGGAAGCCGAGGCCGCGCCCCGGACCGATCCCCGAGGCGACCTCGACCGAGTGACGTCCGTGCTGCGAGCGGTGGCGAACGAGAAGGTGAGCGCGACCAGTGGTGACACAGGAGACCAACGAGGCCCCCGTGATGGCTCCGACTGACCCCGCCCCCCGCTACCGTCTCGAACGTGCGGGCATCCGGAACGTCTGGCAGTACGACGACCAGGTCCTGGAGTTCGCCGAGGGACGGTTGCTGCTACGTGGCCGCAACGGCGCCGGCAAGTCCAAGGCCTTGGAGATGCTGCTCCCCTTCCTCCTGGACGGGGACGTTCGACGCCTGGACACCACCGGCACCAACCGCACCAGCCTGCGCTGGCTCATGGCCGACGACCCCCGTGCCACGCCCGCTCCGGCCGAGGAGGAGACCGGGCCCGACCTACTCGGTGGCCTCGAGGACGCCTCCTCCGAGGAGACCGAGGAGGCCTCTGGCGAGGAGTCCCCCCAGGCCCAGGAGCCGAACGATCCCTCCGGACCCGTCACGCGCCTGGGATACCTATGGGTGGAGTTCACCACCGGCCGTGGCGACCGCGGCCTGGACGCCGCGGCCCGTTCCGGTACCGGTCCCAACCCCGGTTCCGCCTCCGCCCTGCTCGCCGCCCAGTCGGAGAAGACGCAGGAACCCGGATCCGAGGATCCCCCACCCCGCCACCTCACTCTGGGGGCGGCGATCATGGCCGTGGGCGACTCCGACCCCCGCTGCGTCTACTTCGTCACCGAGCGCCGAGTCGGGCACGACCTGGAACTGGTCGTCGACGGTCGGCCCAAACCGGTGGACCGCCTACGCGCGGAACTCGGACCCGACAACTGCTTCACCAGCGCCGTCTCCTATCGCGCACGGGTCATGTGGAGTCTGTTCGGCATCGACGACTCCGTCCGCTACCGCAACCTCATCCACTTGCTCTACCGGCTGCGCCGCCCCACCATCGGCGACCGCCTGGAGGCGGGCGAACTCGTCAGCGTGCTCTCTGAGGCACTGCCGCCCATGGACGAGACCGTCCTGGACGAGGTGGCCCGCAACATCGCCGACCTCGAACAGGCCCGCACCGAGAAGAACGCCCTCACCGAGGCGGGCGCCGGTGTCGCCGAGTTCCTCACCGACTACCACGGCTACCTGGTGCACACCCTGCGCGCCCGCGCCGCCGAGGTCCGGGAGCAGCTCGACGCCAGGGACCGTCGGGTAGGGGAGACCGACCGCCTGCGCGCCGAACTCGACGAACTCATCACCGCCGAGAGCAGCATCGCCGAGGAGCGCGATCAGGTTCGTCGCACCCGCGACACCGCCGCGGCCGACGAGGGCACCCTGGTCGGCGTCCAAGGGGGAGCCGCCACCGCCACGACCAACGAACGCCGAGCCTACGACGCCGCCGTGGGCGCCTACATCCGTGCCGCGGAGGCCGCCTGGGCCGCCGCCGAGCACGCCGCCACCACCGAGGACCACGCGATCGAGCGCCTGGGCGAGGACACCACCGCCATCGAACGCGCCCTGGAGGTCCTGCGCCAGACCCACGTCGAGGCCACCCGCGCCGTCACGGCCGCCGGCATCGACCCGGAGGCGCTGGGGCGGGTCCCCGAGACCCGCGTCACCGTCCACGCTCCTCGGGAGAGCACGACCAGGGTGGACCTCCAAGGGCTCGAACAGGCCGTGGAACGCGAACCCGTCGATGGCCTCGACCTCGCCGACCTACGCGAGAACCTCGGTAGGCTGCACGATCGACTCACCACCGCCGCGAACGCCGCGGTGGAGCGTGCCGACCTCGCCGCCCACCTCATCGGACTCACCACCGCCGAGGCCACGGCCGACCGTCGACTCGTGGCCCTCACCAGCGAGGCCGAGAGCGCCCAGGCCACCCTTGAGCACGCCCACACACGAGAACAGGACGCCATCGCCGCCCTGCGCGAACAGAGCTCCGTCTACGCCGACGGGGTCCGTGCCTGGGCCGCACGCCTACGCGACTCCAGCCACGCCCACGCCCTGGGTGAGGCCATCCACGACGTGGAGAGCAGCGTCGAACTGCCCATCTCCGACGCCCTGCGTGTGCTGGACCCCGGCGTTCCCGCCACCGTCGCCCGCCTCGCCCACACCGCCGTCGACCCACTCCTGGAGGAACTTCGGGCACGTCGCGACGTGGCGGTCAACGAGGAGGGCCAGCTCTCCGACGAGCTGGCCGAGCTCGCCGCCCGTAAGGCCAAGAACGCCGACAGCGCTCCCGAACGCCCCGCCTGGGCCACCCACCCGCGCTCCGATGCGGACGGGGTCCCCTTCCACCTCGCCGTCGACTTCGCCGATGGGCTCAGTACCCGTGAACAGGCCGGGCTGGAGGCCGCGCTGGAGGCCGCCGGAATCCTCTCCGGATGGATCCGTGCGGACGGAACGCTGTACGACCCCACCACTCGCGACCTCGTGGTCACCCCGGCCCGCCCCGCCAAGGGCCGCACACTCTTGGACGTCCTCGTACCCGTCGCCGTACCCGACCGGGGCGTCCAGCACGATGGCCTGCGCGCGCTGCTCGCCTCCATCGCCCTGCACTCGGAAACACCGGCCGAGGCCGAGGACGGCGAGGCCAAACACCGTCGCGACAGTTCCGTGGCCACCGTCAGCTCCATGTCCCTCAGCGGAGGGTGGCGCCTGGGCGTGCTCTCCGGGGCCCACCACAAGAGCGAACCGGAATACATCGGTGAGGCCGCTCGCAAACGCGCCCGTGATCGCCAGTCCGCCAACACCGAACGTCGCATGGCCATCGCCGAGGCCCTGCTCGCCGAGGCGGGGGAGCGCCGCTGGGCGCTCGAACGCTCCTACACCGAGCTCCTGGCGGTGTCCCGGGACCTGCCCGATCCGGCACCGCTCGTACGGGCTTGGGCCACCCTCGACGTGGCCCGTTCCGACGTGGCCGTCGCCCGCCGCGCCCACGACACGGCAGGTTCCGCCGCGGAGGCCGCTCGCACCGAGCTCCTCGCCCTGCGTGCCCGGCTGGCCGAAACCGCGGGTTCGGCACGGACACCGACCACCTCGGACTCCGCCCCCCGGACCCGCTCGGAGGAGGGGCCCCTCCCCACCACCCGGGCCGAACTCGACAGCGTCCTGCGCGCCCTGGACCACCTACGCGTGCTCATCGCTTCGGCCCTGCGCGACCTCGACGTCCTGGCCTGGCGACTCATGGACCACGAACGTCACGTCGGGGCCTGGAACCGTACCCGGCAGGCCCGGCTCCTCGCCGAAGACGCCCGAGCCGCCGCGATCGACGACATGATCACCGTGCGTCGCCAGTTCGAACTCGGTGACCGCGCCCGCGGGGTCCCCACGGAGCAGATCGAGGCAGCCAGGGACCAGGTCCGCGCCCGAGCCCAGGAAGCCGCCGAACGTCTCCCCGAACTCGAACGCCGCGCCCAGGCGGCCCGTGACGAACGCGTCAGCGCCGAGGCCCGACTCAAGGCCGCCACCGTCGAACGCGCCGAGCAGGTCCGTCGTGCCCTCACCACGGGGGAGGGACTGATCGCAGCGGTTACCACCGTGGGCGACCTCGCCGCCTCGGCCCCCGGGCAAGCACGGGAGATCGTCCCCGACACCGTCCTGTTGCGTGCCGCCGGCCTGGAGGACTGCGCCGAGGAGAACGGCCCCCTGGCCCGCTACCTGGCCGCCTTGGACACCGACCCCGACGTCGAACCCACCGGTCCCGACGAACGCCTGGACCTCCTCGCGGCCTTCGTCGAACAGCTGGAGGAGGGGCTGGCGGCCCAGACCGAGGTCACCGACGTCGACGACAGCGCCATCCTCGGCAGTCGTGAGGACCTCCAGCGCCTGCTCGCTTCCGTCGGTTGGGTCCAGACCCGCACCGAACTCACCGAGCCCCGGGGGATCAAACGCCTCACCGTCCACGACGAGGAGGGCACCCACGACGTCAGCGCCTACGCGGAACACGTGGCCGAGTCCGTCGCCCGGGCGGAGGAGAGCGTGGCCGTCGCCGAGGAGGAGGCCTTCGAGCGCCACCTGCTCGGCGAACTCGCCGGACACCTCTCCCGCCAGATCGACGAGGCCCGCGCCCTCATAGCCACCATGAACGACGTCCTCAAGGACGTCACCACCTCCGCCGGACTCGGCGTGCGTTTGGACTGGAGCCTGGCACCCGACGCGGGGGCCGACATCGAGGCCGTCGTGCCGCTGCTCGCCACCCCGCCGATGGAGCGCTCTCGGGTACAGACCACCCGGTTGCGCGACGCACTGCGCCGTTGCATCGAGGCGATCCGCCGTTTGGACCCGACCGCCACCGGTGGCGCCCAGTTGCGCGCGGCCCTGGACTACCGCTCCTGGTTCACGTTCACCGTCTACGTCACCGACACCGCCGGGGACGAGCGCCGTCTGGGCCACCGCACCGCCCTGAGTCAGGGTGAACAACGCGTGGTCGCCTACCTGGTGCTGTTCGCCGCGGCCGCCGCCCACTTCGACGCCTTGGCCCTCCGCGCGCCCTGGGCGCCTCGCCTGATCCTGCTGGACGACGCCTTCGCCAAGGTCGACGAACCCACACACGGTCGACTGCTCGGTCTGCTGGTCGAACTCGACCTCGACTTCGTGCTGACCTCCGAGCGGGTCTGGGGTTGCTTCGCGAGCGTGCCGAGTCTCAACATCTATGAATGTCTGCGTGACCCGAACGTGCCGGGTATCGCGACCCTGCACTTCACCTGGGACGGTAGTCGGAGGAAACTGGTCGGAGTCTGATCGACTCCTGGGAGCCGACCGGGGCGGGCGTTACACGCATCACCAACACCTCTCCTCCCCGCCTGTCCTAGTCTGCTGATGCAGGTTCGAGAACGGAGCGGGGTGGCGAAGGTGACTCGGGTACCCGAGACGGACGCGAACGGAGGACGGGACGGTCGACAAGCCGTTCCCGAGACCGACGACCCCACCACAAGGGCCCTCTTGAAGGCTCTGGCGCGCTCCGGGCAACCCTCGCGGGTTCGAGGTTGGATCCACGCCGCGCTTTGGGGAGAGGAAGCCCTGGACGCCCTCTTGAAGGGCGAGCACGTTCCCGAACCCGTCATCGAGGGCCACGGTGGTGACCCATCGCACGCACACGTGCGCCGTGCCTACCTCACCGGCATTCGGGTACAGGGCTTCCGCGGCATCGGTCGTCCCGCGGAGCTCACCTTCCCCGCGGGTCCGGGTCTCACCGTCATCGTCGGCCGCAACGGCTCCGGAAAGTCCAGTTTCGCCGAGGCGGCGGAGGCCGCGCTGACCGGCCGAAACCCCCGCTGGGACGCCATGCCCACCGGGTGGCGCGATGGCTGGCGCAACCTGCACTACGACGAGCGCACCGAGGCCAGCGTCGACATCCACATCGCGGGTGATGGCGGACCCACCCGGATCAGCCGGCGTTGGGTCGGAGAGAGCGTCCGCTCCGCCCGAGGAGAGGTCGTTCACCCCAATGGCGAGGTCTCCCCCCTGCGAACCCTGGACTGGGGCGAGAATCTCGTCCGCTACCGACCCTTCCTGTCCTACGACGAACTCGGTCGCACCGTCACCGGTCGCGCCGCCGAACTCTACGACACCCTCACCGCGTTGCTCGGCCTCACCGGGCTCGCCGAGGCCGAACGTCGTCTGGCCAAGGTCTGTGATGGCCTGGTCCGTCGTCGTGACAGGCCTTCTCGGCGTCTTCGCCCCCTCATGGACGCCCTCGGTGCCTCGAACGATCCGAGGGCCGCGCAAGCCGTCCACGTCCTCTCCTCGCCCAACATGGACCTGGAGTTCCTGCGTCGGATCGCCGCGGACGACGGCCCGAGCGATCCGGCCCAACACGTGGTCCTGCGTCGACTGCGGCGTCTGGCCGTTCCCGAGCGCGTCCTGATCGGTGACGTCGTCAACGAACTGCGCGGCGCCGCGATGGAACTGGCCATGGCTGCCGGGAGCAAGGGCGACCACGCCCACGGCGTCATCCGCCTCCTCGAACAGGCCTTGGAACACCACAAACGCCACCCGACCGAGACCACCTGTCCCACCTGTTCCACCACGGGCGTTCTCGGTCCGGACTGGGTGCGTCGGGCCAACGCCCACTTGCGGGCACTACGACCTCAGGCCGCCACCGCCTCCGCCGCCTACGAACGTGCTGAGACCGCGCGTGATCAGGCGCGCTTCCTGCTTTCCCCGATGCCGTCCTGGCTGCCGCCGGAGAGCGAACTCGGCCAGGTGTGGGCCCTGTGGGAGTCCGGTGCCGACATCGAGGACCTCGCGGAGCTGGCCGAGCACGTCGAGACGGTGGGACGCAGACTCCGCGCCGCCGCCATCAGTGCGCGCCGTGACGCCGCCGAACGCCTGGAGGACCCCACCAACGGGTGGGCCGAGCTCGCCGAAGGGCTCTCCGAGTGGCTCGACGACGCCCAGGGCGCCATCGAGGCCAGTGAGACGCTCTCGGTCGTGGAGTCCGCCCTCGAGTGGCTCACGGAGTACGCGCGCTCGGTACGGGCCGAACGGTTGGGTCCGGTGGCCTCCCAAGCCGAACAGGTGTGGTTCCGGTTGCGTCAGGAACGTCACATCGACCTGCAGGGCATGCGGCTCATCGGCCGTGGCGCCCGCAGGCGGGTCGAGGTGGACGTGGCAGTGGACGGGGTGGAGGACCAGACCAGTGCGCCCGGACTGCTCAGTCAGGGGGAGTTCCAGGCCTTGGCTTTGTCCATCTGCCTGCCACGCACCCTCGTGAACGGTAATCCGTTCGGCTTCCTGCTCCTGGACGACCCGGTCCAAGCGATGGACACCGAGACCGTCGAAGGGCTGGCCTCCGTGCTCGCCGAGGTGGGACGGCATCGTCAGCTCATCGTGTTCACCCACGACACCCGCCTCTCGGACGCGCTGCGTCGCCTGGGGCTGCCCGCGGACATCCGCACCATCAACCGTGACGCCATGTCCAACGTCTGGCTCGCCGAGAACGAGGGCTGAAGGCTTCCGGGGGCCGATGGGAGGGTGCGTGGCGTCACATTCCGGCCGTTTCCCACGACTCCCGGAAGGTGCGTGAAGGCCGAGGATCCCGCCCTGAGCGGCGGTTTCGTGTCCAAAGGGCGGCGCCGCGCGAGGTGGAGGGGAGGGGAGGGGACGTTCGATTTGGCAGAGCACCCCTCGATCCCTGTATAGTTATGACCAGCGCAAGGGGGAACACCCCCGGGGCGGACGAGAGAAAGTCCCACAGCGCGCCCCTTTAGCTCAGTCGGCAGAGCGTCTCCATGGTAAGGAGAAGGTCTACGGTTCGATTCCGTAAAGGGGCTCCACCACTTGATGAGGTTCCGGTCCACTCAGGTGGGTGGCCGGTGGAGCTTCGCCGGCCTTGATCGCGAGAAATCCCGTGTAGGATTTTCTTCGGTCTGATCCGGGGCGGGGTAGCTCAGTCGGTAGAGCAAGCGGCTCATAATCGCTGTGTCGTCGGTTCAAGTCCGGCCCCCGCTACCAACCCGCTGGCCCCTGAGGGAACAAGACGCTCAGGGGTCGTCGTGGGTATCCAGCAGTGTTCAACTGCGCCCAGGTAATGTCTCCAGCGAGAAAGGCACTCCGAAGTGGCTGCCACAGACGTGAGGCCGAAGATCACCCTGGCCTGCCAGGAGTGCAATCACCGGAACTACATCACGCGCAAGAACCGTCGGAACACTCCCGACCGTCTGACGATCAAGAAGTTCTGCCCGAACTGCCGCAAGCACAACGACCACCGCGAGACCCGCTAGGTCCCGGAAGGTCCGTCGTCCCGAGCAGGGAGTGGCCGGCTTCTCGTAGAATCCAGCCCGGTGAGCCAAACGCTCACCGGGCTGCTTGCCGTTGAAGGAGGTCGTGCCGCCACGACGGCGGGCCGGCCTCGACGTTTCCACACCCGAGAGGCAGAGCGTGGCGATCAACCCTGACTACCTCGGCCGGGAGTATCCCGCCCCCGAGACCTATGAGGTGACACGCGGAAAGATCCGCGAATTCGCCGAGGCCATCAACGACCTCAATCCGGTCTATCTCGATCAGGCCTCCGCCAAGGCCATGGGGTATCCCGACGTCATCGCTCCGCCCACCTTCCCGGTGATCCTGGGCATGGCCGGCTCCGCCCTGGCCATCGCAGACCCCGAGCTGGGGGTCGACTTCTCCCGGGTCGTCCACGGGGACCAGAGTTTCCACTACAGCCGCCCCCTGCACGCCGGCGACGTCCTCACCACTCTCACCCGCATCACCGACATCAAGGCGCTGGGTGGAAACGAGCTCCTCACCTTGGAGACGGTGGCCGAGGCGGCCGACGGACAGCACGTGGTGACGGCGGGCATGATGCTCGTCGTCCGGGGATCCTAGGAAGCGGGGACAGACCATGAGCAGGCTCGATTACAAGGCCGTCGAGGTCGGTGCGCGGTTGCCGGAACGGACCTTCCCGGTCCGCCGTTCGGACCTGGTCCGCTACGCGGGCGCCTCCGGTGACTTCAACCCCATCCACTGGAACGAACGCTTCGCCAAGTCCGTTGGTCTGCCCGACGTGATCGCGCATGGCATGTTCACCATGGCCGAGGCCGGTCGGGTCATCACCGACTGGACCGGCGACCCCGGAAGCATCGTCGACTACGCGGTGCGCTTCTCCGCCCCGGTGGTCGTTCCCGACGACGACGAGGGCGCCGAGATCACCGTCGGGGGCAAGGTCAAGTCCAAGAACGAGGACGGCACGGTCACCGTCCTGTTGACCGCCCGTTCCGGCGGGGCCAAGGTCTTGGTCAAGGCCACCGCCGTCGTCCGTCTCCCTTGACGTGCGCGCAGTCCACAGCGGCCACACGAGAACGAAGAGGTACCCGTGTCCACCATGCTCGCCGACCACACCACGCTCGGTCTGGGCGGCCCCGCCAAGGCCTTTTTGACCGCTCACAGCACCGATGAGCTGGTCCGGCTCGTCACCGAAGCCGACCGCACCGGCGAGCGTGTCCTCGTGCTCGGTGGCGGCAGCAACCTGGTGGTGGCCGACGACGGGTTCCCCGGAACCGTGATCCTGGTGGACTCCAAGGGCGTCACCTCCACCGAGGCCGGGGCCGACCCGAAGACCGGCGAGGAGGTCGTCCTGCTGCGGGTGGACGCGGGCGTGGAGTGGGATCCCCTGGTCGCGCGGACCGTCGAGGAAGGACTCAACGGCATCGAGTTCCTCTCCGGCATCCCCGGCCGGGTGGGCTCCACCCCCATCCAGAACGTCGGCGCCTACGGGCAAGACGTCAGCCAGACCATTCGGGAGGTGCTGGTCTTGGACCGCGCCACCGGAGAGTTGGTCACCATGTCCAACGCCGACTGCGGATTCACCTACCGGGACAGCGCCTTCAAGGGGCACGACCGCTACGTGGTGTGCGAAGTGGTCTTCGAGATGCGACGTGGGCCGTTGAGCCGGCCCGTCCGCTACGCCGAGGTGGCCCGCGCCATGGGCGTGGACGCGGGGAAACGAGTGCCTTTGGCGCAGGCCCGTGAGGTCGTCCTGAGGTTGCGCCGGGGCAAGGGCATGGTCATCGATGCCTCCGACCCGGACACCCGCAGCGCGGGTTCGTTCTTCACCAACCCGATTCTGTCGCCCCGGGAGTACGCGGACTTTCGTGCACGCGCCGTTGAACGCCTGGGGCCGGACGCCGAGATTCCCGGTCACCCCGACGAGGCTGGCAACGTGAAGCTCTCCGCCGCCTGGCTGATCGACCGGGCCGGATTCACCAAGGGGTACGGGGGCGGGCCCGCACGGATCTCCGGCAAACACACCCTTGCCCTGACCAATCCGGGCGGAGCCACCACCGCCGACCTGTTGGATCTGGCCCGCGAGGTGCGTGCCGGGGTCGAGAAGGCCTTCGGAGTGCGCCTGGTCAACGAACCCGTCATGGTCGGAGTCGGGCTCTGACCATGACGGCGAAAAACGGCAAAGAAATGAGTTAGGTGCGTCTAACTCGCCTTTTCGCCTTGCCTGATAAAGCAATTCGATGCCCCGATGAATTGCCGCAAAAAATATTCACTGATAATGTCGTTGCCGTCGAAGGGGAGTAGTCCCCAATGCGTGCGGTCGACATACTGGACACCCGTCCCGGCTGCATGAGCCCAGTTCGAGCGGGCGGACGAGACCTTTGACCCGGTAGATGCGGCCGGGTTGAAGGGGTGTTCTCCGCCTCCTTCTGCCCACCACGGACAGTGGGAGCAGTATGTCAGCTTTTCTCGTCGGTCTCGGGGTGAGTTCCCTGGCCATCTTCATCGCGGAAATGGGCGACAAGACCCAGCTCGTCGCGATGTCCTTGGCGACCCGTTATCGGGCTCTGACGGTCATCCTCGGTATCACCGCCGCGACCGCCGTGGTCCACCTGGGCAGCGTCTTCATCGCCGAAGTCCTCGGCGCCGCCGTCCCCACCGACTGGCTCACCCTCATCGCGGGTCTGGCCTTCCTGTGCTTTGGTCTATGGACTCTGCACGGCGACGAGATGACCGACAAGGACGAAGCCAGGGCGGCCTCCCGCCGGATCCGATCCGGTTTCATGACCGTGTTCGTGGTCTTCCTCGTCGCCGAACTCGGAGACAAGACCATGCTCGCCACCATCACGGTCGGCACCCAGCACCACTGGTTGCCCGTGTGGATCGGTTCCACCCTCGGCATGGTCGCCGCCGATGCCATCGCCATCGTCCTTGGTGCGGTCCTGGGCAAGAAGCTCCCGGAGAGGGCGATCCGGATCGGTGCCTGTGTGCTGTTCTTCGTCGCGGGCGCGGCCATGCTCGGGCAGGGTGTGTGGGGACTCCTGGCCTGACCTCCCACGACCCGTGGTTACCAAGGGTTAGGGTGGTGATTCCCTGCGTAGCCGAACCGGTTCTGGAGAAGTGTGATGAACGGCAAGGAAACCCTGAGTGCTCTGGCGATCACGAGTGCGTTCGTCCTGGCGCTCTCGGCCTGTGGAAACGGTGCGGGGCAGACACCCGACCCCATGGAGTCCCCGGCCGAGACCGCCCCGATGGACGCCGCGCCGGACGCCGAGAGCCCCACCCAGGACGAGGGTGGTGAGGGCGGCGACGAGATGACCGTCTCCGGTGAGGACGAACACCGGGTGAGCGACGAAGGCGCCATCGACATCACCTGCGACGGTGGCGGTGAGATCTACGTCGAGGCCGCCGCCGAGGTCACCATCACCGGTGACTGCTGGGACATCGAGATCACCGCAGACGGCGCCACGGTGACCGCCGACCAGACCCGGGGCCTCGATATCGAGGGCTCCGACAACGAGGTCACCATCGAGAGCGTTCGGGAACTCGACATCGAAGGTGACAACAACACCGTCGAGACCACCAGCGTCGAAGAAGTGGAAGTCGAGGGTTCCACCAACACCGTCACCTACACCGAGGACGTCCCGGACATCCAGGACGACGGTACCGACAACACCATCGAACAGGGCTGACCGGCCTCGCTTCGACGAATGGCGCCGGCCCTGCCACCGATGACCGGGGCAGGGCCGTTCTCGTGTCCGGAGCCGGTGAGCCCGAACTCCTCGCAGACGATGGCCTACGGGCGTTGGAAGCGGCACCGGTCACGGAAGGTCGGCTGAAACGCGGCGACGAACGTCGTGCGGTCCTCAGGCCGGTGGCCAGACGCGCAGCGCGGTGTCGGCCATCGCTTGGAGTTCATCGCGGTCGACACCACTCGCGGCTTGTACGGCGATACCGAACGTCAAGGTGGCGACGTAGCGGGCCAAGAGGTCAGGATCGGCTTGTGGAGGCAGGTCACCGTCGTCGACGGCTCGTTGGAACCGCTCTCGCACCCGGAAGTGGCCATCGTTGCGCCAGGCGATGAGAAGGTCGCGGGGGCCGCGTCCGGAGGCACCGACGGCCAAGGCGGCCTGGACACCCATGCACCCGTGAGGATGGGTCGGGCCAGTGGTGGCGCGGACCGCCCCCTCCAGGATCGCGGTGGCCACGCCGAAGGCGGTCGGTTCCTCCAAGGCCCGAGTCAGGTAGGCGCTCGGGCCTTCGGTGTAGCGCTCCAACGCCTTGCGGAACAGTTCTTCCTTGTTGCCGAAGGCCGCGTACATGCTGGTGGTGGATATACCCATCGCTTCGGTCAAGGTGGCCAGGCCGGCGCCCTCGTAGCCGAGTTCCCAAAAGACCAACATGGCGCGTTCGAGGGCCTGGTCGGTGTCGAACCCTCGGGGGCGGCCGATCGCTCCGCTCTGCTTGGTAGCCATCCCACCACCCTATCCCTTCCGCATCGATCCATGCAGAAGTGCTACGCTCCTAGTTCTGTATCGATCGATACAGAACTAGATGGGAGCCCTCACATGGGATTACTTGAAGGCAGGACCGCTCTCGTCACCGGTGGCAGCAGCGGAATCGGCCTGGCGAGCGCCGTGCGGCTGGCGGCCGAGGGCGCGCACGTGTTCATCACGGGCCGGCGCAAGGCCGACCTCGATGAGGCCGTCGAAGTGATCGGGTCGGCCACGGCGGTGGCCGGTGACATCGCGAATCCGGCCGACCTGGACCGCCTCTACGAGACGGTCCGTGACCGGGGACAAGGCCTGGACGTGCTGTTCGCGAACGCCTCCGTCGCCGAGTTCGCGCCCCTCACGCAGATCACGGAAGAACACTTCGACACCCTCTTCGGCATCAACGTCCGGGGCACGGTGTTCACCGTTCAAAAGGCGTTGCCACTGCTCAACGAAGGCGCCTCCATCATCCTCAATGGCTCCACCAACGTGGACGGCGGTGCCGAGGCGTTCGGTGTGTACGCGGCGACCAAGGCCGCCACCCGATCCTTCTCCCGGACTTGGGCCAACGAACTCAAGGAACGCGGCATCCGGGTCAACACCATCACGCCCGGTCCGACCGACACCCCTGGCCTGTCAGGCCTGGCTCCCGACCCCGAGCAGGCCGGCGGCCTCAAACGGCACCTGGCCGCCCACGTACCGCTGGGCCGACTCGGGCGTCCGGAGGAGATCGCGGCGGCCGTGGCCTTCCTCGCCTCCGAGCAGAGCAGCTTCGTCACCGGTTCGAGCCTGTACGTCGACGGGGGGCTGAATCAGATCTGACCCATGTTCGGGGGAAGGACACCAAGGGGCCCGGGCACCATCGGTGCGGGTGAGCTCGGTGGTCGGGACGCACGTATGGCGATCGTGACCGGTCACGATCTCGGCGGAGCCGAGACGGTGGTCCCGGCAACGGTCGTTGCGGCGTCCCACCCGACTAAGCGCGGAGAAGGATTCCTGTTCCTCGGTGGAGAGAAGCGTTTCGAACCTTCGCTGCTCCGCACTCGCCCATGATCATGGGCCAGATCCCTCCGCCGCCCCACCCCACGTGTGTCCGTGGGGCGGGGCGGCGGACCCGGCCCTGGCGCCTTCTAATCGGGAGGGGTGGACAGCCAGGTGTCCACCCCCGCGAGCAACTCCTTCTTGAGCGCCTCCGGAGCGCCCGAAGCGCGGATGGACATGCGGGCGAGTTCGGCGAGTTCGGCGTCGGTGAAGCCGAAGACCTCGCGGGCGATCCGGTACTGCTCCACCAGGCGCGGCCCGAACAGCAACGGGTCGTCCGTGCCCAGAGCGATGGGTGCACCCGCGTCGAACAATTTGCGCAGCGGCAGGTGGTCCACCTTCTCCACCACGCCCAGACCCACGTTGGAGGTCGGACACACCTCCAAGGTCACTCCTTGGGTGGCGATCCGCTCCACCAGGTACGGATCCTCGATCGCCCGCACCCCGTGCCCGATCCGATCGGCGCCCAGTTCGTCCAGGCACTCACGCACACTGCGCGGCCCGTCCAACTCACCGCCGTGCGGAGCCGAGAGCAGGCCCGCGCGCTTGGCGATGCGAAAGGCCGCCTCGAACTCTCGTGCCCGGCCCCGCCGTTCGTCGTTGTTGAGCCCGAACGACACCACGCCCCTGTCGACGTATTGACGGGCCAGGCGAGCCAGGGCCCGTGCGTCCAAGGGGTGCCGGATTCGGTTGGCCGCCACCATGATCCCGACGCCCACACCGGTGGCCCGTTCGGCGGCGCGTGCGGCGTCCAGGATCAGTTCCAGGGTCGCGGTCAGCCCATCGAAACGGGACGCGTAGCCGCTCGGATCGACCTGGATCTCCAACCAGCCCGACCCGGCGGCTCCCTCGTCCTCGGCCGCTTCCAGCAGTAGCCGGTACATGTCCTCGGGTTCCTTCAGGACCGAGCGGGCGATGTCGTACAGGCGCTGGAAGCGGAACCAGCCACGTTCGTCCGTGGCGCGCAGCTTGGGCGGCCACTCCGCGGCCAGGGCCTGAGGCAGGTGTACTCCCCGCGTCCGGGCCAACTCCACGAGGGTCTCGTGGCGCATCGACCCCGTGAAGTGCAGGTGCAAGTGGGCCTTGGGCAGCCGGTCCAACCGGCGGGCGCTGGTCGGTGTCTCCATGACGTAAGCCTGCCGTATGAACCACGTCCTTCGCATCGAGAACGAGGGACCGAGGCCCATCACACACGTGGGAGCGCCCTGGACCGGGGCGCTCCCACGTGTGCCGGGAGGTCTATTCGGCCTCGGCCAGCAGGTTCTGAACGCGGGTCACGCCCTCGGTGAGGTCCTCATCGCTGAGGGCGTAGGACAGGCGCAGGTAGCCAGGGGTGCCGAAGGCCTCGCCCGGGACCACGGCGACCTCGGCCTCCTCCAGGATGAGTTCGGCCAGCTCGGTGGAGGTCTGCGGGGTCTTGCCGCGAATCTTCTTGCCGAGTACGCCCTTGACCGACGGATAGGCGTAGAACGCGCCCTCGGGCTCGGGGCAGACCACGCCGTCGATCTCGTTGAGCATGCGCACGATGGTCTGCCGGCGGCGGTCGAAGGCCTTCTTCATCTCGTCGACCGCGGCCAGGTCACCGGAGACGGCGGCCACGGCGGCGGCCTGCGACACGTTCGCGACGTTGGAGGTGGCGTGCGATTGCAGGTTGCTCGCGGCCTTGACGATGTCCTTGGGACCGATGATCCATCCCACACGCCAACCGGTCATGGCGTAGGTCTTGGCCACACCGTTGACGATCACCGTGCGGTCGGCGATCTCGGGCACCTCGACGGGCAGGGAGGCGAACTCCGCGTCACCGTAGACCAGGTGTTCGTAGATCTCGTCGGTCAGCACCCAGAGGCCGTGCTCGTTCGCCCACCGCCCGATGGCGCGCACCTGCTCACGCGGATACACGGCGCCGGTCGGGTTCGATGGGGAGACGAAGACCAGGACCTTGGTGCGCTCGGTGCGCGCGGCCTCCAACTGCTCGACGGAGGCGAGGTAGCCCGTGCTCTCGTCGGTGACCACGAACACGGGGACGCCCCCCGCGAGCTTGATGGACTCGGGGTAGGTGGTCCAGTAAGGGGCGATGACGATGACCTCGTCACCCGGGTCCAGCATGGCGGCGAAGGCCTCGTAGATGGCCTGCTTGCCCCCGTTGGTCACCAGGATCTGCGAGGCGTCGACCTCGTAACCGGAGTCACGCCTGGTCTTTTCGGCGATGGCCTTCTTCAGCTCGGGAAGGCCGCCGGCCGGGGTGTAACGGTGGAAACGAGGTTCGCGGGCGGCGGCCACCGCCGCCTCCACGATGTAGTCGGGGGTCGGGAAGTCCGGTTCCCCCGCGCCGAATCCGATGACGGGTCGGCCCTCCGCCTTCATGGCCTTGGCCTTGGCGTCCACCGCGAGGGTGGCGGATTCGGAGATGGCGCTGATACGTGCAGAGACACGGGGTCGGTCAGTCATGGATCCCATGGTGTCATGTGCGCCTTCCCGGCGTCGGAGGGAAGGTCACTTCCCTGAGCGAGGAAGGTCACCTCCGGCCTCGATCAGCCGAAAACGGTTTGGACGAGGCCCGAGGGTGGGCGTAGAATGAATCGTGCCGGCCGGTTCGTTACCGAGGCGTCACCCTGTGTGGGTGTGCGACGGCTCTCAGGACCGGCTATGGTGGGGAACGCAGTTTCCGCTAAAGGGCAGTGGCTCAATTGGCAGAGCACCGGTCTCCAAAACCGGCGGTTGGGGGTTCGAGTCCCTCCTGCCCTGCAAGTCCACACGCGGTGGGGTGGCGATGAATCGCCACCCCACCGCGAGGGCAACGGAACTACGGGGAATCAAGCAGCCCGCGACCCTAAGGACCCCAGGTGACTCAGACTGACGCCGACGCCAAGCCAGGCAAGGAGCCCACGCGTCGTACCGGTCCGGTGACGTTCACCAAGCAGGTCGTCGGCGAGCTGCGCAAGGTTCGCTGGCCCACGCGCAAGGAACTGGTCACCTACACCATCGTCGTCTTGGTGTTCGTGCTGATCGTCCTGGCCTACGTCTCCCTTCTGGACTTCGCCTTCGGTGAGGCCGTCACCTGGCTCTACAGCACCTTCGGTCGCCCCAGCGTCTGACGCCGTCCGGGCGTTGGTCGGCGGCCCCGCGGATCCGTCGCGCAAGGCCCTTTCTCATCCGCGCGTTGGTCCCGTCTCGCCCGAAGAGACCGTAAGCTGGCAGAACTGGGTTCGACGCACGGCCTTGTTCGGTGTGCGTCGCACGCATAGCGAATCCGACGAGAGAAAGAGCAGCCGTGTCCGAGTCCCCACTGACCTCTGACGACTTCCCCGAAGAGGAGCCGGATCAGTCGTCGGCGGAAGAGACCGGCCTGGCGGGCGAGCCGGCGGAGTCGGCGGTCGACGCCGATGGTGCCGACCTCGCCGAGGAGGCCGGATCGGCCGACGACAGCGCTGAAGAGGCCGCTCCCGAGGAACCCCGTCTGGACCCCGTCGAGGAGTTCAAGAACGAGCTGGTCCTCTTGCCCGGCGAATGGTACGTCGTGCACACCTACGCGGGCTACGAGAAGCGCGTCAAGGCCAACGTCGAGAGCCGTACCCAGTCCCTCAACATGGAGGAGTACATCTTCCAGGTCGAGGTGCCCGAGCACGAGGTCACCGAGGTCAAGAGCGGCAAGCGCCAGCAGGTCACCGAGAAGGTCCTGCCCGGCTACGTGCTCGTCCGCATGGACCTGACCGACGAGTCCTGGTCGGCGATCCGCAACACCCCGGGCGTCACCGGTTTCGTGGGTCTGTCCAACAAGCCGGCCCCGCTCAGCCTCACCGAGGTCGCCAAGCTGCT
This sequence comes from Nocardiopsis alkaliphila YIM 80379, assembly GCF_000341005.1. Lineage (GTDB taxonomy): Bacteria > Actinomycetota > Actinomycetes > Streptosporangiales > Streptosporangiaceae > Nocardiopsis > Nocardiopsis alkaliphila. The sequence continues at coordinate 20,245 of NZ_ANBD01000047.1, forward strand.
GGCCCCCGAGCCGGAGGAGGAGCCGGAGCAGAGCCCGCAGGCCGCGGCCGCGGGCGGTGCCGAACCCCGCTCCGACGTCGCCTATGAGATCGGCGAGTCCGTCACCGTCATGGAGGGCCCGTTCGCGACGCTGCCCGCCACGGTCAGCGAGATCAACGGCGACACCCAAAAGCTCAAGGTGCTCGTGTCGATCTTCGGTCGGGAAACGCCGGTGGAACTCTCCTTCAACCAGGTCGCCAAGATCTGACGTCGTGGGGTTCACCCCACATCCCGCCCGGATCACTGTCCAGGCGACGTAGACTTGGTGGGTCCATCCCGATCGGGATGGACCCACCGTCGTGTGTCATCCCCGGGGCCCACCCCGGCGACACGCGCCCGGCCCGTCCGGTCCCGACGGGCCCCACGCCCTCGGCGTGGGGAACAAGCCTCCTTCGGCAGCGGTGCGTTCGTGGTCCATCGTGACCCGGACGTGTCGTCAGGGAGGCAGGGGCCCGCACACAACGCAGATCAGGCAAAGGACCCGATATGCCTCCGAAGAAGAAACTCGCCGCACTCGTCAAGGTGCAGCTGCCCGCCGGTCAGGCGACCCCGGCGCCGCCCGTCGGTACCGCTCTCGGTCCGCACGGCGTCAACATCATGGACTTCTGCAAGCAGTACAACGCTGCTACGGAAGGCCAGCGCGGCAACGTCATCCCCGTAGAGATCTCCATCTACGAGGACCGATCCTTCAGCTTCGTCACCAAGACGCCTCCGGCGCCCAAGCTGATCCTGAAGGCCGCCGGCGTGGACAAGGCCGCCGGTGAGCCCGGTCGCAGCAACATCGGCTCCATCACCGCCGACCAGGTCCGTGAGATCGCGCAGACCAAGCTGCCCGACCTCAACACCGACGACATCGAGGCCGCCACCAAGATCGTCACCGGTACCGCCCGCTCCATGGGCATCGAGGTCAAGTAGCTCCCGCGAGGGGTCGCTCGACGGCAAGAACCACAGTGGCAGGGCCAGGCGCTGGCCCAAGGACCACACGTTCCCGTAGGAGAACAGCGTGAAGCGCAGCAAGAACCACCGCAAAGCCAGCAACCTGGTGGACCGTGACCGGCTCTACAGCCCCGCCGAGGCTTTGAAGCTGGCCAAGGAGACCACCAACGTCAAGTTCGACGCGACCGTCGAGGTCGCCCTGCGTCTGGGCGTCGACCCGCGCAAGGCCGACCAGATGGTCCGCGGCACCGTGAACCTGCCGAACGGCACCGGCAAGACCGCTCGGGTCCTGGTCTTCGCGACCGGTGAGCGTGCCGAGCAGGCGCGGGCCGCCGGCGCCGACATCGTCGGTGACGACGACCTGGTGGAAAAGGTCCAGAACGGCTTCCTCGACTTCGACTCGGTGGTGGCCACCCCGGACCTCATGGGCAAGGTCGGTCGTCTGGGCCGCGTGCTCGGCCCCCGTGGCCTCATGCCCAACCCGAAGACGGGTACCGTCACCCCGGACGTGGCCAAGGCCGTGACCGACATCAAGGGCGGCAAGATCGAGTTCCGGGTGGACCGCCACGGGAACCTGCACTTCATCATCGGCAAGGCCTCGTTCGACGAGTCCAAGCTGATGGAGAACTACCAGGCCGCGATCGACGAGGTGAACCGCCTCAAGCCGTCCGCCGCCAAGGGCCGCTACATCAAGAAGGCCGTGGTCTCCACCACGATGGGCCCGAGCATCCCGCTCGACGCCTAAGACCTTCAAGGCCCTTGCGTGAAGACGAAACGGCCCCCGGAACCTCTTGGGTTCTAGCGGTGGTCGCAACACCCTGACTTTCAGGAGGTTGCGACCACCGTGTCGTTTTCGAAGCAGGAACTGGCCCGCCTGCGGGCGAGGTTCCTGGAACTGATGGCAGAGGTCGGTAACGTCACAGAGGCCGCACGCCGTCTCGGAGTGAACAGGAACACCGCGTTCTCCTGGGCCAGGAAGGCCGGGCTGGGCTCCAAACGGCTCCCGCACCCAGGGAAGGCACAGTTCCACCGGCTGCGCTCACAGGGACTGTCCCGGCGAGAGGCCGCGCAGCAGGTAGGGGTGAACGAGCGCACCGCCCGGGACTGGGACCACGGGGTCTGCAAGTCCGGCAACTCCAGGCTCTACCCCGACGGCCGCCGTGTGGACTACTCCACCGGACAGACCACCATGGAGTCCATGGCCAGTCCCGCACCCACCGTAGCCGTGCTCGAAAAGCAGATCGATCCGCGTTTTTTGACCCTCGCGGACCGGGAGAAGATCGCTGACCTGGACCGGGCAGGGTGGAGCTTGCGGGCGATCGGCCGCGAACTGGGGCGCCCCGCCTCGACGATCAAGCGCGAGCTCGATCACCACCGGAACACGGACGGCTCCTACGGCGCTTATGCGGCCCAACGCGAGGCAACCGCCCGCAGGGCGCGTCCCAAGCCCGCCAAGCTCGCCGCTCCAGGCCGGTTGCGCGACTACGTCGCCATGGGCTTGCGGGAGCAGTGGTCACCGGAGCAGATCAGTCAACGGATTCGCACCGACCACCCCGACGACGAGGACATGCGCGTGAGCCACGAGACGATCTACCAGGCGCTCTACGTCCAAGCCCGCGGCGGACTCAAGCGCGAGGTCGCCGCCGCGCTGCGCACCGGCCGCATCCGACGCAAGCCCCGCCGCTCACCTGAACGACGGCAGAGCCGGTTCACCGATCCGATGGTGATGATCAGCGAGCGCCCCGCCGAGATCGAAGACCGTGCCGTCCCGGGGCACTGGGAAGGCGATTTGATCACGGGTGCGTACAACAAGTCCGCGATCATCACCCTGGTCGAGCGCTCCACCCGGTACGTGCTGCTGGGACACCTGCCCGGGGAGCACACCACCGAAGCCGTCGGGGGTGTGCTGAGCGAGCTGATCGGGTCGCTGCCCGAGCATCTGCGCGGATCGTTGACCTGGGACCAGGGCAGCGAGATGGCCTCGCACAAGGCGTTCAGCGTCGCTACGGGGGTGCCGGTGTTCTTCTGCGATCCGGCCTCCCCCTGGCAGCGCGGATCGAACGAGAACACGAACGGTCTGCTGCGCCAGTACTTCCCCAAGGGCACGGACTTGTCCGCTCATGGTCCGCTGGATCTGGAGCATGTCGCGCACAAACTCAACGGTCGGCCACGCCAGACGCTCGGCTGGGAAACCCCAGCCGAGCGTCTGGCTAGGATCGTCTGATCAACGAGGTGTTGCGACGACCAGTTGAATCCGCCCCTCGGGCGGGGGCCGTTTCGTGTCCTTAGGGGACCGGATCAGCCGATCTGGTCATCGGACGGCATCTCGAAGGAGGTCGTGCCGATCTCGGAGAACTCCATCGTGATGGCGGCCTCGTCGTCAGAGAAGTCGATACGCATGGGGAAACCGTCATCGGCGACCCACAGGGAGACGTCCAGGGTGCCGCTGACCGATCCGATGAGTTCGAGGACCGCGAGCTTGTGTTCGGCGTCGAGGGCGTCGATGTCCTCTTCGCTCATGCTGCCCTGGATGACCGTGGTCTCGACTCCGTTGACCTCTTCGGTGCCGCTCTCCTCGATCTGGTCGATCTCGGCGAAGGCGGCGACGAGGTCGGGCAGGGACTCGAGGTCGAAGGTGTCGGTCGGGTTCTGTTCCATGTCGGATGCGTCCCCGCGAATCCAGGGGGCGTCTCCCTGGAGGCCGTGCTGGTCGGCGACCAGCGGATCCGAGCCTTCCTGGATGATGACGACATGGGTCCCCAGGTCCTCGGCGGTCACGCCCTCCGGCAACTCGCCGCCCATGGACATCAACTCGAACATCATTTCACCCAGGAAGGGCATGGACATGGTGGCCTGCATGGCCTCCGGGGCGTCCATCACCTCGTAGAGAAGACCCATCTCGATGTCGCCCATCTCGGGGTCGGGCATCGTCATCTCGATGTCGAGGGTGTAGTTGGTGATCTCGGTGGTGTTGTCCACCAGTCCGGCCAAAAGGTCCTGGAGGGTGCTGGTGCCTTCCTCCTCCTGCTCTTCGGCGGAGACGGTGGTCTCCTCATCGGGGGTGTCGTCGCCACAGGCCGTGAGCATCAGGGCGAGGGAGAAGGCTCCGGCGGCGAGCATGGCCGGGGTTCGGGTCATGAGGAAATCACTTTCGTTATGGGGGAAGGGGGCGGCAGGGAGCGGGGGCGCCCGGTGAACCTCATATTGGCAGTCACGCCGGACATTTCGGGTGTGGGTTTCCCGATGGGTGCGAGATTCTCACCCAAAGGTGACGAGAGTGGCGGCGGTCACGTTCGCCCGTATCGGATCGATGCGCGAGCACTCTCTTCATCCGTTAGGATTGGTACTTGCCGAAGACCGCTGGTCGTCACCCGCTCGGGTGACCTAAGGACCCGTTCACGATGGGCGCCCGCGCAGGTGTCACCAGAGCTTTCCCGTTCCGGAACCGTGTGCCGTGCACGCCTACCGAGAACGCGGACGTGCCCCGTGCGCCTTGCGCTCGGGGCTTTTTCTCGTGCTGACGCCGATCGTGGAAATCCTTGGGAGTCAACCAGCGTTCACTGTTGGAAGGAGTCCCATGGCGAGGCCGGACAAGGCAGCCGCGGTCGCCGAACTCGCGAACGAGCTTCGCGAGTCGAACGGCGCCGTGCTGACCGAATACCGGGGGCTCACTGTCGCGCAGGTCACTGAACTGCGCCGCAGCCTCGGTCAGACAGCGCGTTTTCGCATCGTCAAGAACACGCTGACCAAGATCGCGGTCAAGGAGGCCGGCGTCGACGAGCAGATCACCGATCTGCTCGAAGGCCCCTCCGCCATCGCCTTCGTCCATGGGGACGTTGTCGAGGCCGCCAAGGGTCTGCGTGACTTCGCGAAGGCGAACTCGCCCCTGGTGATCAAGGGCGGCATCATCGACGGTAAGTCGATGAGCGCCGAGGACGTCACCAAGCTGGCCGATCTGGAGTCCCGAGAGGTTCTCCTCTCGAAGCTGGCCGGTGCGCTCAAGGCCAAGCAGGGCCAGGCCGCCGCCGTCTTCCAGGCGCTGCCCTCCAAGACTGTGCGACTGGCACAGGCTCTGGCGGACAAGCGCAACGAGGAAGCCGCTTAAACCCTTTGAACCACGGCGGGTGCCGATCGCGCCCGGCCATTGGCTCGCACGCTGTGCCGTTGGCGCGCGTGTCATCAGAGAAAGAGAGATCGCATCATGGCGAAGCTCAGCAACGAGGACCTGCTTGCCGCGTTCGAGGAGATGACCCTCCTTGAGCTGTCCGAGTTCGTGAAGCTGTTCGAGGACAAGTTCGACGTCACCGCCGCCGCTCCGGCCGCCGTGGCCGTCGCCGCTCCGGGTGCCGCCGGCGGGGACGCCGGTGACGCCGAGGAGCAGTCCGAGTTCGACGTCGTCCTCGAGTCCGCCGGTGACAAGAAGATCCAGGTCATCAAGGAGGTCCGTGGCCTCACGAGCCTGGGCCTGAAGGAAGCCAAGGACCTGGTCGACAACGCTCCCAAGCCCGTGCTCGAGGGCGTCGACAAGGAAGCCGCTGACAAGGCCAAGGCCGCCCTCGAGGGCGCCGGCGCCACCGTCACCCTCAAGTAGTCCCGCGCGGGCCTCAGCGGCCCGCTGGTCTGCGCGAAGCGGCCACTCCTCCCGGTTCGGGGGAGTGGCCGCTTTTCCGTGTCCAGGGCGGACCACTACGTGAGCCGATGCCCCCCGTATCGGAGAAACGCCGTGTCCCTCCTGGCCCCCGGTGTGGGATGTGCGAAGCTGTTGCGGGTTTCGGGGCGGATCCGAGCCGCTGGAGGGGGCCGCGTGTGCGAACCGTCCCTCGAACGCGATAATCTCCCGTCCCGGGAAACCTGACGGGTCCGTTGAAGAGTGTTTACCCCTCTTGGGTGGGGGAATCCTTCGGATGTCCGTTGGCTCACATCCCCCATGGGGCCAGGGCAGGCGCGCTGTTTCACCCTGAGGCCCAGGGCCTTCCCCCGGGGATGTGCGTGGTGTCGTTCGTCGGTGGCCGGGCTTGACGGATCGCCCTGTACAGGTGATCCTGCCGGTGTCGTGAGAGGCGCTGTGGACCGTGAGTGGACAGCGGTGTGGTGTTCGGCTACACTGCTCTTTTGCGCTGCCCTTTGGTGATCCCTGTGTCGGTGAACGGCTTTTCGTCATTTTCCGTTTGTTAATCCGGATCCTGACAAAGCCCGCTCCCGCTCGATGTGACCGTCTCAACCATGTTGCGGCGGTCCTTCTCGTGACGGATCGTCTGGCGTGCGCGCTTCAACCGCCACAAGCCTTCGGAAGGACCCCTGTTGGCAGCCTCGCGCAACGCCTCCGCTGACGCCCTTGGTCCGCACCGCGTTTCCTTCGCCCGTATTCAGGAGCCTCTCGAGGTTCCCAACCTTCTGGCCCTGCAGACCGAGTCGTTCGACTGGCTGCTGGGCAACGACGCGTGGAAGACGCGGGTCGAGACGGCCCGCAACGCCGGCCGCAAGGACGTTCCGGAGCAGTCCGGTCTCGAAGAGATCTTCGAGGAGATCAGCCCGATCGAGGACTTCTCGGGCACGATGTCCCTTTCGTTCCGCGACCACCGGTTCGAGCCGCCCAAGTACTCCGAAGAGGAGTGCAAGGACAAGGACATGACCTTCTCCGCCCCGATGTTCGTCACGGCGGAGTTCATCAACAACGACACCGGTGAGATCAAGAGCCAGACGGTTTTCATGGGCGACTTCCCGCTCATGACCGCCAAGGGCACCTTCATCATCAACGGTACCGAGCGCGTCGTCGTGTCCCAGCTGGTCCGGTCTCCGGGTGTCTACTTCGACACGTCCGTGGACAAGACCTCTGACAAGGACCTGTTCGGCTGCAAGGTCATCCCGTCCCGCGGTGCCTGGCTCGAGTTCGAGGTCGACAAGCGCGACTTCGTCGGTGTCCGTATCGACCGTAAGCGCAAGCAGGGCGTCACCGTCCTGCTCAAGGCGCTGGGATGGACCACCGACCAGATCCTGGAGCGTTTCGGCCAGTACGAGTCGATCCGCAACACCCTGGAGAAGGACCCGACCGCGGGTACCGACGACGCGCTGCTGGACATCTACCGCAAGCTGCGTCCGGGAGAGCCGCCCACGAAGGAGTCGGCCCAGGCGCTGCTGGAGAACCTGTACTTCAACCCCAAGCGTTACGACCTGGCCAAGGTCGGTCGGTACAAGATCAACAAGAAGTTGGGTCTGGACACCGACTACACCCAGGGCACCCTCACCGAAGAGGACATCGTCGCCACGATCGACTACCTCGTTCGCCTGCACGCGGGTGAGGTCGAGAAGGAGACCGTGCTCGGTCTCCGTCCGATCGAGACCGACGACATCGACCACTTCGGCAACCGCCGCCTGCGCACCGTCGGCGAACTCATCCAGAACCAGGTTCGCCTGGGGCTGGCCCGCATGGAGCGCGTGGTCCGCGAGCGGATGACGACCCAGGACGTCGAGGCGATCACGCCGCAGACCCTGATCAACATCCGCCCCGTCGTGGCCTCCATCAAGGAGTTCTTCGGCACCTCGCAGCTGTCCCAGTTCATGGACCAGACGAACCCGCTCGCGGGCCTGACCCACAAGCGTCGCCTCTCGGCGCTGGGACCGGGTGGTCTGTCCCGTGAGCGTGCGGGCTTCGAGGTCCGAGACGTCCACCCGTCCCACTACGGCCGCATGTGCCCGATCGAGACCCCCGAAGGTCCCAACATCGGTCTGATCGGTTCGCTGGCCGCCTACGGTCGGGTGAACTCCTTCGGATTCGTGGAGACCCCGTACCGCAAGGTCATCGACGGCAAGATCAGCGAGCAGGTCGACTACCTCACCGCGGACGAGGAGGACCGTTACGTCATCGCGCAGGCGAACACGCCTTTGAACGCGGACGGTTCCTTCGCCGAATCCGGTGTGCTCGTCCGTCGTAAGGGCGGGGAGTTCGAGCAGGTCGGCACCGAGGAAGTCGACTACATGGACGTGTCGCCGCGCCAGATGGTGTCGGTGGCCACCGCCATGATCCCGTTCCTGGAGCACGACGACGCCAACCGCGCGCTCATGGGTTCCAACATGCAGCGCCAGGCCGTGCCGCTGCTGCGGGCCGAGGCGCCCTTCGTGGGTACCGGCATGGAGTACCGCGCCGCCACCGACGCCGGTGAGGTCATCCTCGCGGAGAAGGCCGGTGTGGTCGAGGACATCACCGCCGACTACGTCACCGTGATGGCCGACGACGGCACGCGCAAGACGTACCGGATGGGCAAGTTCCAGCGCTCCAACCAGGGCACCTGCTTCAACCAGCGCCCCATCGTCCACGAGGGCCAGCGAGTGGAGGCCAAGCAGGTCCTGGCCGACGGTCCCTCCACGGACCAGGGTGAGATGTCGCTGGGCAAGAACCTCCTCGTGGCGTACATGTCCTGGGAAGGTCACAACTACGAGGACGCGATCATCCTCTCCCAGCGTCTGGTGCAGGACGACGTCCTCTCCTCGATCCACATCGAGGAGCACGAGGTCGACGCCCGCGACACCAAGCTGGGCCCGGAGGAGATCACCCGCGAGATCCCCAACGTCAGTGAAGAGGTCCTGGCCGACCTCGACGACCGGGGCATCATCCGGATCGGCGCCGAGGTGGTCGACGGCGACATCCTCGTCGGTAAGGTCACGCCCAAGGGTGAGACCGAGCTGACTCCGGAGGAGCGCCTGTTGCGCGCCATCTTCGGTGAGAAGGCGCGCGAGGTCCGCGACACCTCCCTGAAGGTTCCGCACGGTGAGACCGGTAAGGTCATCGGCGTCCGCGTCTTCAGCCGCGAGGACGGCGACGAGCTCGCCCCCGGTGTCAACGAGATGGTCCGCGTCTACGTGGCCCAGAAGCGTAAGATCACCGACGGTGACAAGCTCGCCGGTCGTCACGGCAACAAGGGTGTCATCGCCAAGATCCTGCCCCAGGAGGACATGCCCTTCCTGGAGGACGGCACCCCGGTCGACATCATCCTCAACCCGCTCGGTGTGCCCGGCCGCATGAACGTCGGTCAGGTGCTCGAAGTCCACCTGGGCTGGCTGGCCAAGAACGGCTGGGTGGTCGAGGGGATGGAGGAGGAATGGGAGAAGTCGCTCCACGCCATCGGAGCGGCCGAGGCCGAGCCGAACTCGAAGGTGGCCACGCCGGTCTTCGACGGCCTGGAGGGCCCCGAGCTCAGCGGTCTGATCCGATCGGTCCGTCCCAACCAGGACGGTAACCGTCTCATCGACGCCGACGGCAAGGCGCGTCTGTTCGACGGTCGCACCGGTGAACCCTTCGCCGAGCCGATCGCCGTCGGTTACAAGTACATCCTGAAGCTTCACCACCTCGTGGACGACAAGATCCACGCGCGCTCCACCGGCCCGTACTCCATGATCACGCAGCAGCCGCTGGGTGGTAAGGCACAGTTCGGTGGTCAGCGTTTCGGTGAGATGGAGGTCTGGGCGCTGGAGGCCTACGGCGCCGCCTACGCGCTTCAGGAACTGCTCACCATCAAGTCCGACGACGTGGTGGGCCGTGTCAAGGTCTACGAGGCCATCGTCAAGGGCGAGAACATCCCCGAGCCGGGCATCCCTGAGTCCTTCAAGGTGCTCATCAAGGAGATGCAGTCGCTCTGTCTGAACGTGGAGGTGCTGTCCAGTGACGGTATGTCCATCGAGATGCGGGACAGTGACGAGGACGTCTTCCGCGCGGCGGAAGAACTGGGAATCGACCTGGGTCGGCGTGAGCCGAGCAGTGTCGAAGAGGTCTAACTTCCGCATTCTTCGAGAGCAGGGGACGAATTAAGTGCTCGACGTCAACTTCTTCGACGAGCTGCGCATCGGTCTCGCTACGGCCGACGACATCCGCCAGTGGTCGCACGGCGAGGTCAAGAAGCCCGAAACCATCAACTACCGGACCCTCAAGCCGGAAAAGGACGGACTCTTCTGCGAGAAGATCTTCGGCCCGACCCGGGACTGGGAGTGCTACTGCGGTAAGTACAAGCGTGTCCGTTTCAAGGGCATCATCTGTGAGCGCTGCGGCGTCGAGGTGACCCGTGCCAAGGTGCGTCGTGAGCGGATGGGCCACATCGAGCTGGCCGCACCCGTTACGCACATCTGGTACTTCAAGGGCGTGCCCTCCCGCCTGGGCTACCTGCTGGACCTGGCACCGAAGGATCTCGAGAAGATCATCTACTTCGCCGCCTACATGGTCACGTGGGTGGACACCGAGGCTCGCGAGCGGGACCTACAGTCGCTCGAAGCCCGGATCTCGGTCGAGAAGCAGCACCTGGAGCAGCGTCGCGACTCCACCCTGGAGGAGCGTCACCGCAAGCTCGAGACCGACCTGGCCGAGCTCGAGGAGCAGGGTGCCAAGGGCGACGCGCGTCGCAAGGTGCGCGAGGGCGCCGAGCGCGAGATGCGCCAGCTGCGCGACCGTGCCCAGCGCGAGATCGACCGTCTCGACGAGGTCTGGAACCGATTCAAGAACCTCAAGGTCCAGGACCTCGAGGGCGACGAGATGCTCTACCGCGAGATGCGGGACCGCTTCGGGAAGTACTTCCGTGGTGGCATGGGCGCTCAGGCCATCCAGGACCGCCTCTCCAACTTCGAGCTGGACGAGGAGGCCGAGAAGCTCCGCGAGACCATCCGTACCGGCAAGGGCCAGAAGAAGGCTCGTGCCCTGAAGCGGCTCAAGGTCGTCTCGGCGTTCCTCAACACCACCAACAGCCCCATGGGCATGGTGCTGGACTGCATCCCGGTCATCCCGCCGGACCTGCGTCCGATGGTGCAGCTGGACGGTGGCCGCTTCGCGACCTCCGACCTGAACGACCTGTACCGCCGTGTCATCAACCGGAACAACCGCCTCAAGCGGCTTCTGGACCTGGGCGCGCCCGAGATCATCGTCAACAACGAGAAGCGGATGCTCCAGGAGGCCGTCGACGCGCTGTTCGACAACGGCCGTCGTGGACGCCCGGTCACCGGTCCCGGTAACCGTCCGCTCAAGTCGCTGTCGGACATGCTCAAGGGCAAGCAGGGTCGTTTCCGGCAGAACCTGCTCGGTAAGCGTGTCGACTACTCCGGCCGTTCGGTCATCGTCGTCGGTCCGCAGTTGAAGTTGCACCAGTGTGGTCTGCCCAAGCAGATGGCCCTGGAGCTGTTCAAGCCGTTCGTGATGAAGCGCCTGGTCGACCTGAACCACGCGCAGAACATCAAGAGCGCCAAGCGGATGGTCGAGCGGTCCCGTCCGGTCGTGTGGGACGTCCTCGAAGAGGTCATCACCGAGCACCCAGTTCTGCTCAACCGGGCCCCGACGCTGCACCGCCTGGGCATCCAGGCCTTCGAGCCGCAGCTGGTCGAGGGCAAGGCCATCCAGATCCACCCGCTCGTGTGCACCGCGTTCAACGCGGACTTCGACGGTGACCAGATGGCCGTGCACCTGCCGCTGTCCGCCGAGGCCCAGGCCGAGGCGCGGTTGCTGATGCTGGCCACCAACAACATCCTCAAGCCGTCCGACGGCAAGCCCGTGACCATGCCCACCCAGGACATGATCATCGGCCTGTACTACCTGACGACGGAGCGGGCCGGAGCCACGGGCGAGGGGCGCGCGTTCCGTTCCCCGGCGGAGGCCATCATGGCCTACGACCTGGGTCACCTGGACCTGCGGGCCAAGATCCGCCTGCGGATCGAGGACGGGGCTCCCGCGCCCAAGGACTGGACACCGCCGGAGGATTGGCAGCCCGGCGAGCCGTACGTGCTGGAGACCACCCTGGGTCGGTACCTCTTCAACGAGGCCACTCCGGTCGACTACCCGTACGTCAACTTCCAGGTGGGCAAGAAGCAGGTCTCGGCCCTGGTCAACGACCTGGCCGAGAACTACCCGAAGATCCAGGTCGCCACGACCCTGGACGCCCTCAAGGACGCCGGTTACCGCTGGGCCACCCGGTCCGGTCTGACCATCGGCATCGAGGACGTCGTCGCGCCTCCGCAAAAGGAGGAGATCCTCGGCCGCTACGACCGCAAGGCCGACAAGATCCAGCGCGAGTACGACCGTGGTCTGATCACCGACGACGAGCGCCGTCAGGAGCTCACCGAGGTGTGGACCCAGGCCACCGCCGAGGTCGCCAAGAACATGGAGGACAACTTCCCCGCCGACAACCCGGTGTGGATGATGGTCCAGTCCGGTGCGCGTGGTAACCCGATGCAGGTGCGCCAGATCGCCGGTATCCGTGGTCTAGTCTCCAACACCAAGGGTGAGACCATCCCGCGTCCGATCAAGTCCTCCTACCGCGAGGGCCTGTCCGTGCTGGAATACTTCATCTCCACGCACGGTCAGCGCAAGGGTCTGGCGGACACCGCCCTGCGTACCGCCGACTCGGGTTACCTGACCCGTCGTCTGGTGGACGTGGCCCAGGACGTCATCGTTCGCGAGGTCGACTGCGGCACCGACCGTGCGCTCTGGCACGAGATCGGCGAAAAGAACATCGATGGCGTCGTGGTGCGCAAGCACAACGTCGAGAACACCGGTTTCGGCCGGACCATCGCCGAGGACGTGGTGGACGCCGACGGCAACGTCGTGCTTCCCGCCCTGTCCGACACCTCCGAGCAGAACATCGACAAGTTGGTCGCCGCCGGCATCCTCCGTGTGCGCATCCGCTCGTCGCTGACCTGCGAGGCGAAGATCGGTGTCTGCAGCACCTGCTACGGCCGCTCCATGGCGACCGGTAAGCCGGTGGACGTCGGTGAGGCGATCGGTATCATCGCGGCCCAGTCCATCGGTGAGCCCGGTACCCAGCTGACCATGCGTACCTTCCACATGGGTGGTTCGGCCGGTCAGGACATCACCCACGGTCTGCCCCGTGTCCAGGAGCTCTTCGAGGCCCGCATCCCCAAGGGTGTGGCTCCGATCTCCGAGATGGAGGGGCGGATCCGGATCGACGACACCGAGAAGAGCCGCAAGATCGTCGTCATCCCGGACGACGGCACCGACGAGATCGCCTACCCGGTCCCGATGCGTGCCCAGCTCCTGGTGAACGACGACGACCACGTCAAGGTCGGTCAGCAGCTCATCCAGGGCGCGATCAACCCGCACGAGGTGCTTCGCATCCAGGGCCCGCGCGCGGTGCAGCAGCACCTGGTGTCGGAAGTCCAGGAGGTGTACAAGTCGCAGGGTGTGTCCATTCACGACAAGCACATCGAGATCATCGTTCGCCAGATGCTCAAGCGAGTGAACATCCTGGAGTCCGGTGACACCGAGCTGCTGCCCGGTGAAATGGTCGAGCGTCCCAAGTTCGAGCGCATCAACCGGCGTGTGGTGTCCGAAGGCGGCCAGCCCGCGGCCGGACGTCCGGTCCTGCTGGGAATCACCAAGGCCTCGCTGGCCACGGAGTCCTGGCTGTCCGCGGCCTCCTTCCAGGAGACCACCCGGGTGCTCACCGAGAACGCGATCCATGGCAAGAGCGACCCGTTGCTCGGCCTCAAGGAGAACGTCATCATCGGTAAGCTCATCCCGGCCGGTACGGGTATTCCGCAGTACCGCAATGTTCGGGTCGAGCCGACCGAGGAGGCCAAGGCCTCGATGTACTCGGTCTCCGGCTACGAGGAGCCGAGCGAGTACACCTTCGGTCAGGGCTCGGGCGAGGCCGTGCCGCTGGAGGAGTACGACTTCGGTCCCTACAACCGATGAGCGCCGACCTGAACGTTGGCTGAGTTGACGGCGGCGGTCCGCCACCCCCGGTATCAGGGGGTGGCTCCGCCGCCGTTTTGTCGTTGTCGGTCGACACACCGTTGTGTTGACGGGGAGAGGGCGCCACGGCGCGCCGGCGGGAGAACAGGCAAGTGACTGATAACGGGGGCGAACAACCGGGGCGCCGGTCGTCCGGAGGGGACGCGGATTCCTGGTTCAAGCCGAGTGAGAACCGTTTCCGCACACAGTCCGAGTACCAGGACCCCATGGAGGATCGGGAGGAGTCCGAAGACGAGGCGTCGGAGGAGACCGCCGCCGTTTTTCCGGACAGTGGTGGATACGCGGGGCTGAGCGCGTCACGCCCGGCCCTGGTCGAGCCCTATCCGGATGCGTTGGGTGTACCGCCCACACCTGTGACCCCTCCCGCGCCGCCGACCCCGGCCGCGGACCCCCAGGGACCGCTCGGTCTTTCCTACCCGGGTGCGAGCGAGGACGCCTACCGTCCGATCAGTCGTATCCCAGGGAGCGAGCCCTCCTCCTGGGAAAAGCCTGCCCAGGCGCCTCCGGTGGCCCCCGAGTGGGGGGCTTCGCACCAGGCCGCTCCGGCGTGGGAGAAGCCCGAGGAACCTCGTGAGACGGCCGAGCCGTTGTGGGATCGGCGAGCCGAGCCGGAACCCGAGCAAAGGTCCGAGCCGGTATCAGCGTCCGTACCCGAGACCGGGCTCGGGTGGGAGAGCGATGGGCCTTCGTCCAGGGAGCCCGAAACGAGCGAGGACGCATCGGCCTCGACAGGTGGTTATCCGGGCATCGCGGCGAGCGCGCAGGTTCCCCTGCCTCCAGAAGGCTCGGAGGGAACCGACTCCGTGCCCGCCCACGATTCCTGGACGAACAGGGGCCACGACTCCTGGGCGGCCGAACCTCCCGATCAGGAGGTTCCCAGAACACCGAAGTCCGACTCCTGGACCGATCCGCAGGCGTGGGACGCCGGCTCCGTGCCCACCGGCGGCGGTTTCGACGCCAAGGATTCCGAGCCCTGGGCCGAACCCGATGGCACCCGGTGGACGGATCCGTCCCCCTCCTACCTCGATGACCGGTACGACGACGAACTCTCCCCGCGGTCGAGGGAGTGGTCCACCGAGTCCCCTGACGAGCTCTCCGCTCCGTCACCGGTTTCTTCCGCTCAGCCCTCTCCCTTGTCCGACCGGCCCATGGAGGACGGGACCTTGGGAGGCGAAAGCGGTAACACCTGGGCCTTCGACCGGAACGACCCGCGCCTGCCCGAGGTGGTTCGGGACGCCGAACTCCGTCGTCGGGAATCGACCTCGCCGGAGGCGGAACGGGACAGTGGGCCCGACACCGGGGAGCTCTCCGCCGCCGTGGCGACCTCGGACGACCCGCTGGCCGCGATCGCGAACATGCAGTCCCGGGCCAAGGCGAAGGAGACCGAGGAACGGGAGGAGACCTTCCATTCGGGTTCGGATCCGCTCCGGTCGGACGGGCCCCACGCGCCTGAGGAACCCTCCTGGAGCCGGGGCGCCGATGGTGCCACCCAGATGTTCGACGCTTCCACCTTCCGAGACCGGACCGCGGGGTACGGGGGTGAGGAGTACGCTGCCGCTCCGCGTGACGAACTCGGTTACGACGGGCGCGGACTGGACGACTACGGCCACGATGGGCGGCACGCCGACGAGCGTGATCCACAATTTCGGGATCGGGCCGACCAGGGCTACGACGAACCGGCGTACGACGAACGGGACTACGACGATCCGGTCCGAACCGGTCAGGGCTACGGCGAACGAGGCTATGTCGGTCAGGGCCACGCCGGCCAGGACTACGACGAACCGGGCTACGCCGATCAGGGTTACGAGGAGCCGGGACATGGCGACCGTGGTCTGGAGCCCGAAGACCATGACGACCGTTCCGCGGCCGGTGCGGTCGCTGCGGGGCTCCCCTCCGACCTGGGGTCGGAACCCACCTACGGTCGGCACGAGCGGCGGCCCTCTCAAGCCTGGTCCGAGGACCTGCGGGACTCCGAGGAGGTCGGGCCCGCGGAAGACACCGACGAATCGGAGTACGACGACGGGTTCACACCGGCCGACTACGGGATGAGTGAAGGGCCCCGACCGGTCAAGCGCCGTCGGGACCGGATCTCCGAGGACTTTCCGGGTTTCGACGACCGTCCTTTGGGCGGCGAGGCCGGGGACGCCTACCCCGGTTACGACAGCATCGACTTCCTGGCCGACACCGAGCCCGGGGCCGTTCGGACCCTCTGGCTGGGTGTGGCCTCGTTGATTCCGCTCCTTGGCGTGATCACCGCGCTCGTCGCGTTGTTCGTCACCGGACCCAAGGCCAAGAAGGCGATCCGGGAGTCGCGAGGCACGCTCGACGGGCTCGGACTCATCACCACGGGCACGGTGTTCGCCGTGATCGGCATCGTGGTGACGGTGATCTCAATCGCGGTCTGGCTCGTTCTGTAGTCACACGGCCGCTTCCAGGGAATAATGGGTGCTCTGGGAGCGGCCGTCCGCATGCGGCGTCGCTTCAGCCGAATTTCAGGGGAAACCTGGGACGAAACGAGTCGGAGAGCGCGTAGACTGAGGGTGACCCACGGCTACGTGAGAACCGGTTCCGTTCGTTCTCGCCATAGCGCACATCGTTTTGACCGTCTGGTCTGGTAGCGGTAGCCTGTGTGATTGTGCCCGTGAGTCGACGGGTCGCACGTGTGTGTGCGGCGCCCCAGTCCTGAACAGGACGGATGCAAGGCGCGCGGCGCATGTGAACTCCCTCCTGTGAATCGGCCTTGAAGGTCGGGTGTGTATCCGTTCGCCGTGCTTGGGAACGATGCCGACACGCCCGACTGCGTGGGTCGGGGAGGTTCGGGAAATTCAGCAGGTCAATAGCGATATCGGCTACGAGAACCGGCGTAGGTCACGAGGAAGACGGAGACGCGGTGCCCACCATCCAGCAGCTGGTCCGTAAGGGCCGACAGGACAAGGTCGCAAAGAACAAGACCCCGGCGCTGAAGGGGAGTCCGCAGCGTCGTGGTGTGTGCACTCGTGTTTACACCACTACGCCCAAGAAGCCGAACTCCGCTCTGCGTAAGGTCGCTCGCGTCAAGCTGAGCAGCGGCATCGAGGTCACGGCCTACATCCCCGGCATTGGTCACAACCTCCAGGAGCACAGCATCGTGCTGGTCCGTGGCGGTCGTGTGAAGGACCTGCCGGGTGTCCGCTACCGAATTGTCCGCGGTTCGCTCGACACCCAGGGTGTCCGGGGCCGCAAGCAGGCCCGTAGCCACTACGGTGCCAAGAAGGAGAAGTAAGCATGCCGCGCAAGGGCCCGGCGCCGAAGCGCCCGCTCATCAACGACCCGGTTTACGCCTCGCCGCTCGTCACCGCACTGATCAACAAGGTGCTGCTGGACGGCAAGCGCTCCATCGCCCAGAGCGTCGTCTACGACGCCCTCGAGGGTGCTCGCGAGAAGACCGGCCAGGACCCGCTCGTCATCCTGAAGCGCGCCCTGGACAACGTCAAGCCCGCGCTCGAGGTCCGCAGCCGCCGCGTCGGTGGCGCGACCTACCAGGTGCCGGTCGAGGTTCGCGCCTCCCGGTCCACCACGCTGGCCCTGCGCTGGCTGGTCTCCTACTCGCGTCAGCGCCGTGAGAAGACGATGACCGAGCGACTCATGAACGAGTTGGTCGATGCCAGCAATGGCCTCGGAGCGGCTGTCAAGAAGCGTGAGGACACGCACAAGATGGCCGAGTCGAACAAGGCCTTCGCCCATTACCGCTGGTAAAGCGGCTGGATCGAACAGACCGAAGGACGACGAGCCTCATGGCTAAGACGACTTTGCTTGACCTGGCCAAGGTCCGCAACATCGGCATCATGGCCCACATCGACGCGGGCAAGACCACGACGACCGAGCGGATCCTCTACTACACGGGTGTCAACCACAAACTCGGCGAGACGCACGACGGCGCCTCGACGATGGACTGGATGAAGGAAGAGCAGGAGCGGGGTATCACCATTACCTCGGCTGCGATCACCGCCCAGTGGAACGACAACACCATCAACATCATCGACACACCCGGCCACGTCGACTTCACGGTCGAGGTCGAACGGTCCCTGCGTGTCCTGGACGGTGCTGTCGCCGTCTTCGACGCCAAGGAAGGTGTCGAGCCCCAGTCGGAGCAGGTCTGGCGTCAGGCCGACCGGTACGGCGTGCCCCGTATCTGCTTCGTCAACAAGATGGACAAGATCGGTGCCGAGTTCCAGCGCTGCGTCGACATGTTCCGGGAGCGCCTCGGCGCGAACGCCATGCCGATCCAGTTGAACATCGGCGCCGAGAGCGAGTTCAAGGGCGTCATCGACCTCGTCAAGATGAAGGCCTACGTCTGGAGCGACGACACTCCGCTGGGTGAGATGTACGACACCGTCGACATCCCCGACACCCACGTCGAGGCCGCTCGCGAGGCCCGTGAGACCTTCATCGAGACGCTGGCCGAGGCCGACGACGAGATCATGGAGATGTACCTCGAGGGCCAAGAGCCCACCGAGGAGCAGCTGGTGGCCGCGATTCGTCGCGCCACCATCGCCGGCACCGCCGTGCCCGTCGTCTGCGGCACCGCCTTCAAGAACAAGGGCGTCCAGCCCCTGCTCGACGCGGTCACCGCTTACCTCCCCTCCCCGTTGGACGTCGAGGCCATCGAGGGCCACGACCCCAAGGACGAGACCGAGGAGACCAAACTCGAGCGCAAGCCGAGCGTGGACGAGCCCTTCTCCGCCCTGGTCTTCAAGATCGCCAGCGACCCGCACCTGGGCAAGCTTTCCTACGTGCGTGTCTACTCCGGTGTCCTCGTCAGCGGTAGCCAGGTGCAGAACAGCGTCAAGGGCCGCAAGGAGCGCATCGGCAAGGTCTACCGCATGCACTCCAACAAGCGTGAGGAGATCGCCGAGGCGGGTGCCGGTGACATCGTCGCCGTCATGGGTCTGAAGGACACCACCACCGGTGAGACGCTGTGCGACCCCTCGTCGCCCATCATCCTGGAGTCCATGACCTTCCCGGCTCCGGTCATCGAGGTGGCCATCGAGCCCAAGACCAAGAGCGACCAGGAGAAGCTGGGCATCGCGATCCAGCGCCTGGCCGACGAGGACCCCTCCTTCCAGGTGGCCACGGACGAGCAGACCGGTCAGACCGTGATCTCCGGTATGGGTGAGCTGCACCTGGAGGTGCTGGTCCACCGCATGCGTGACGAGTTCAAGGTCGAGGCCAACATCGGTAAGCCCCAGGTGGCCTACCGTGAGACCATTCGCAAGAAGGTCGACGGGCACGTCTACACCCACAAGAAGCAGACCGGTGGTTCGGGTCAGTTCGCCAAGGTCAAGATCGACCTGGAGCCGCTGGAGTCCGAGGACGGGACCGCTTCGGGCTACGAGTTCGTCAACGCCGTCACCGGTGGCCGCATCCCGCGGGAGTACATCCCCTCGGTCGACGCCGGTTGCCAGGAGGCCGCGGAGCTGGGTGTGCTCGCGCACTACCCGCTCGTCGGCATCAAGGTGACGCTGACGGACGGTCAGTACCACGAGGTCGACTCTTCGGAGATGGCCTTCAAGACCGCCGGTTCGATGGCCTTCAAGGAGGCCGTCAGGCTGGCGAAGCCGACTCTGCTGGAGCCGGTCATGGCCGTGGAGGTCACCACGCCCGAGGACTACATGGGCGACGTGGTCGGTGACCTGAACTCCCGCCGTGGACAGATCCAGTCCATGGACGAGCGTTCCGGTGTCCGCCTCGTCAGGGCCCTGGTACCCCTCTCGGAAATGTTCGGCTACGTGGGTGATCTGCGCAGCCGTACGCAGGGTCGAGCCAACTACTCGATGGTGTTCGACTCCTACGCGGAGGTTCCGTCCGCTGTCGCCCAAGAAATTGTGGCGAAGGTTCGCGGCGAATAGTCGCGAACACGTAACCCGGCTGTTCCCCGTACCCGCGGGGTTGGACCACAGTCAGATAGATCTGTACGTCTAGGAGATTTCCAGTGGCGAAGGAAAAGTTCGAGCGGACCAAGCCGCACGTCAACATCGGCACCATCGGTCACATTGACCACGGCAAGACCACGCTGACCGCTGCCATCAGCAAGGTGCTGCACGACGCGTACCCGGAGCTGAACCCGTTCACCCCGTTCGACGAGATCGACAACGCTCCTGAGGAGCGCGAGCGCGGTATCACCATCGCGGCCTCCCACGTGGAGTACGAGACCGAGCAGCGTCACTACGCTCACGTCGACTGCCCCGGTCACGCCGACTACGTGAAGAACATGATCACGGGTGCGGCCCAGATGGACGGTGCGATCCTGGTCGTGGCCGCCACCGACGGCCCGATGCCGCAGACCAAGGAGCACGTCCTCCTGGCCCGCCAGGTCGGCGTTCCGGCCATCGTCGTCGCCCTGAACAAGGCCGACATGGTCGACGACGACGAGATCTTCGAGCTCGTCGAGCTCGAGGTCCGCGAGCTGCTCAGCGAGTACGAGTTCCCCGGTGACGACACTCCCGTCACCAAGGTTTCGGCTCTGAAGGCCCTGGAGGGCGACGAGACCTGGGGCAAGTCCGTCCTGGAGCTCATGTCCACCGTGGACTCCTTCGTTCCGGAGCCCGAGCGTGACACCGACAAGCCGTTCCTGATGCCGATCGAGGACGTCTTCTCGATCACCGGTCGCGGCACCGTCGTCACCGGCCGCATCGAGCGCGGTATCGTCAACGTGAACGAGACCGTCGACATCGTCGGCATCAAGGAAGAGAAGCAGACCACCACCGTCACCGGTGTGGAGATGTTCCGCAAGCTGCTCGACCAGGGCCAGGCCGGTGACAACGTCGGTCTGCTCCTGCGCGGCACCAAGCGCGAGGACGTCGAGCGCGGCCAGGTCGTGATCAAGCCCGGCACCACCACCCCGCACACCGAGTTCGAAGGCCAGGTCGTCATCCTGTCCAAGGACGAGGGTGGCCGCCACACGCCGTTCTTCAACAACTACCGTCCGCAGTTCTACTTCCGCACCACCGACGTCACCGGCGTCGTGACGCTGCCGGAGGGCACCGAGATGGTCATGCCCGGTGACAACACCGAGATGACCGTCCAGCTCATCCAGCCGGTCGCCATGGAAGAGGGCCTGAAGTTCGCCATCCGTGAGGGTGGCCGGACCGTGGGCGCGGGTCGCGTCACCAAGATCCTCAAGTAGTACACACGCTGGGGTGGTTCCTCACGGAGCCGTCCCAGCGTGGTGGGTGGGCCGCCCTCGCGCGGCCCACCCACCACACTGACAAGACGTCATCGGGCTCTGTGACGGTGACGCACCGCAGGGGCAAGCCCTGTTGCGGTTTCTCAAGGGAATAGGGGCTCAAGGCCAAGACGCCGGCGGATTCGCCGACGGGCCTGGGCGTCTGTGACCGGAACTGCTCACCGTTACGGACACTGAAGCGAAGGACGAACAGGCCACATGGCGGGACAAAAGATCCGCATTCGGCTAAAGGCCTATGACCACGAGGTCATCGACAGCTCGGCGAAGAAGATCGTTGAGACCGTGACGCGAACTGGCGCACAGGTCGCGGGCCCGGTGCCGCTGCCGACGGAGAAGAACGTTTACTGCGTCATCCGATCGCCGCACAAGTACAAGGACTCGCGCGAGCACTTCGAGATGCGCACTCACAAGCGGCTGATCGACATCATCGACCCGACCCCGAAGACGGTCGACTCGCTCATGCGACTCGATCTTCCGGCCGGCGTTGACATCGAGATCAAGCTGTAAGGACGCACAGACATGGCTACCAAGCAGATCAAGGGAGTTCTGGGCGAAAAGCTCGGCATGACCCAGGTCTTCGACGAGTCGGGCCAGATGGTGCCCGTTACCGTCCTGAAGGCCGGTCCGTGTGTCGTGAGTCGCATCCGGACTCCGGACACCGATGGTTACTCCGCCATCCAGCTCGGCTACGGTCAGATCAACCCGCGCAAGGTCAACAAGCCCCTGGGCGACTACCTGCGCAAGCACGAGCTGACCCCGCGCCGTCACTACGTGGAGGTTCGCACCTCCGACGCCTCCGAGTACACGCTCGGCCAGGAGGTCGACGCGGCCACGTTCGAGATCGGCCAGAAGGTCGACGTCACGGGCAAGAGCAAGGGTAAGGGCTTCGCCGGTGTGATGAAGAGGCACGGTTTCGCCGGTCTCTCCGCCTCACACGGTACGCACCGCACCCACCGCGCGCCCGGCGCCATCGGCGGCTGCGCCACGCCCGGCCGCGTTTTCAAGGGCATGCGGATGGCCGGACGCATGGGCAACGTGCGCAAGACCGTCCAGAACCTGACCGTTCACTCCGTGGACGCGGAGAAGGGCCTCATCCTCGTGAAGGGTGCCGTGCCCGGTCCCAACGGCGGTCTGGTGCTCGTCCGCACCGCTGTGAAGGGGGACAAGTAAGTCATGGCCCAGATCGAGGTCAAGAACCCCGAGGGCGGCTCCAAGGGCAGCGTCGAGCTTCCCGAGAGCGTCTTCGCCCAGCAGGTCAGCATTCCGCTGATCCACCAGGTCGTGAACGGTCAGCTGGCCGCCGGCCGCCAGGGCACCCACGCCACCAAGACCCGCGGCGAGGTCCGCGGTGGTGGTCGCAAGCCCTACCGCCAGAAGGGCACCGGTCGCGCCCGTCAGGGCTCGATCCGCGCTCCGCAGTACACCGGTGGTGGCGTCGTTCACGGCCCCCAGCCGCGTGACTACTCGCAGCGGACCCCGAAGAAGATGAAGGCCGCCGCTCTGCGTGGCGCCCTCTCCGACCGAGCCAACCACGGCCGTATCCACGTCATCAGCCACTTCGTGGCCGAGGACACCGGCAGTAAGCTCACCCAGACCGCTCTGAAGGCGCTGCGCCAGGTCACCGAGTCCGACAAGGTTCTCGTCGTCCTGGCTCGTGAGGACGAGCACAACCGGCGCGCCCTGCGCAACCTCGAAGAGGTCCACATCCTCGACGCGGACCAGGTGAACACCTACGACGTCCTGTACTCGGACGACGTGGTCTTCACCGAGGCGGGTTACGCCGAGTTCCTGGCCCACGCGACCGGTGCCTCGAAGACCGCTGAGTCCGAGGAGGACGACCAGTGAGGATCGCCGACCACCGGGACATCATCATCGAGCCGGTGATCTCCGAGAAGAGCTACGGGCTCATGGACGAGAACAAGTACACGTTCATCGTTCGCCCGGACGCCAACAAGACCCAGATCAAGATCGCGATCGAGAAGATCTTCGAAGTGAAGGTCACCGGCGTGAACACGATCAACCGGAAGGGCAAGCGCAAGCGCACCCGCTTCGGTTACGGGAAGCGTCCTGACACCAAGCGCGCGATCGTCAGCCTCGCAGAGGGTGACCGTATCGACATCTTCGGTCAGTGATCTTCCGGGTCTGACCGCTACACACCAAGTAACACGTAAAGGAATGCGCGAAGAAGATGGGCATTCGTAAGTACAAGCCGACGACGCCGGGTCGTCGCGGCTCCAGCGTGAGCGACTTCGTCGAGATCACGCGCTCGGAGCCGGAGAAGTCCCTGGTTCGTCCACTCCACTCCAAGGGCGGTCGCAACGGCCACGGCCGGATCACCGCTCGTCACCAGGGTGGCGGTCACAAGCGTGCCTACCGCGTGATCGACTTCCGTCGTCACGACAAGGACGGCGTGCCGGCCAAGGTCGCTCACATCGAGTACGACCCCAACCGCACCGCTCGTATCGCTCTGCTCCACTACGTGGACGGGGAGAAGCGCTACATCCTGGCGCCCGCCGGCCTCAAGCAGGGCGACAAGGTCGAGAACGGCCCCCAGTCCGACATCAAGCCGGGCAACTGCCTCCCGCTGCGCAACATCCCCACGGGTACGTTCGTGCACGCGGTCGAGCTGAAGCCTGGTGGTGGCGCCAAGCTGGGCCGTTCCGCCGGATCCCAGATCCAGCTCCTGGCCAAGGAGGGCAACTACGCCACGCTGCGTATGCCCTCCGGCGAGATGCGCATGGTGGAGATCTCCTGCCGTGCCACGATCGGCCAGGTCGGCAACGCCGAGCAGTCCAACATCAGTTGGGGCAAGGCCGGCCGCTCGCGGTGGAAGGGCAAGCGCCCGTCCGTCCGTGGTGTGGTCATGAACCCGGTCGACCACCCGCACGGTGGTGGTGAGGGCAAGACCTCCGGTGGTCGTCACCCGGTCAGCCCCTGGGGCAAGAAGGAAGGCCGGACCCGGGCCAAGAACAAGGCCAGCGACAAGCTCATCGTGCGGCGTCGGCGTAGCGGTAAGAAGAAGCGGTAAGGAGCACGTCTGATGCCACGTAGCCTTAAGAAGGGTCCCTTCGTCGACGACCACCTCATCAAGAAGGTGGAATCGCAGAACGAGAAGGGGACCAAGAACGTCATCAAGACGTGGTCCCGGCGGTCCATGATCGTCCCGGAGATGATCGGTCACACGATCGCCGTCCACGACGGCCGCAAGCACGTTCCGGTGTTCGTGTCGGAGTCGATGGTCGGCCACAAGCTCGGTGAGTTCGCTCCCACGCGTACTTTCCGTAGCCACGTCAAGGAAGACCGCCGTAGCCGCCGTTAGCGGTTGCAGCAGTTGTAAGAATCATTTTCTCCACGGTGAGTGGGGAAGAAATTTTCCGTGAGCGAGGGAAAAAGCGATGGGAACGAGGGCACAGGCGCGGTTCGTCCGCGTTACGCCCCGCAAGGCTCGCCGGGTGGCGGACCTTATTCGCGGGTTGCCCGCTGACGAGGCGCAGGCGGTGCTCCGGTTCGCTCCCCAGTCGGCGAGTGAGCCCGTTGGCAAGGTGCTGGCTAGCGCCATCGCCAACGCTGAGCACAATGACAAGCTGGACCGCGAGACCCTGGTGGTCGAACGCGTGTGGGTGGACGAAGGTCCGACCCTGAAGCGTATTCGTCCCCGCGGCTTCGGCCGGGCTTTCCGAGTCACCAAGCGCACGAGCCACATCACCGTGGTCGTCGCTGAGGACGCGGGCGTCTCGTCCAAGAGCAAGGAAAGGACCCGATAGTGGGGCAGAAGATCAACCCGCACGGGTTCCGCCTCGGCATCACCACCGACTTCAAGAGTCGCTGGTACGCCGACAAGTCCTACAAGGACTATGTCAAGGAAGACGTCGCGATCCGTCGGATGCTGACCCGTGGCATGGAGCGCGCGGGCATCTCCAAGGTCGAGATCGAGCGCACCCGTGACCGTGTTCGCGTGGACGTCTACACCGCCCGGCCGGGCATCGTCATCGGCCGCCGCGGTGTGGAGGCCGACCGGATCCGTACGGACCTGGAGAAGCTGACCGGCAAGCAGGTGCAGCTGAACGTCTTCGAGGTGAAGAACCCCGAGATCGACGCGCAGCTCGTCGCCCAGGGCGTCGCTGAGCAGTTGAGCAGCCGCGTGGCCTTCCGTCGCGCGATGCGCAAGGCCATGCAGAGCGCGATGAAGAGCGGTGCCAAGGGCATCCGTATCCAGTGCGGTGGACGCTTGGGTGGGGCCGAGATGTCCCGCTCCGAGTTCTACCGTGAGGGTCGCGTCCCGCTGCACACCCTGCGCGCCGACATCGACTACGGCTTCTTCGAGGCCCGTACGACGTTCGGTCGCATCGGTGTCAAGGTGTGGATCTACAAGGGCGACGCCCCTGTGACCCGCGCCGAGCGTGAGGCCGCCCAGGCCGCGCAGCGCACCGCCGGTGGCGGCCAGCGTCGTGAGCGCCCGCAGCGTCGCCGTCGTGGTGGCGGTGCCGGTGGCGGCCAGCAGAACACCGAGGCCAAGGCCGGCGCTTCGGCCGAGGCTCCGAAGACCGAGGGGAGCTGACCCGTGCTTATTCCTCGTAAGGTCAAGTACCGCAAGCAGCACCACCCGGACCTTCGTGGCAAGGCCAAGGGCGGAACCACCGTCAGTTTCGGTGAGTTCGGCATCCAGGCCCTGGAATCGGCCTACGTGACGAACCGGCAGATCGAGTCCGCTCGTATCGCCATGACGCGTCACATCAAGCGTGGCGGCAAGGTGTGGATCAACATCTTCCCGGACCGTCCGCTGACGAAGAAGCCCGCCGAGGTCCGCATGGGTTCCGGTAAGGGTTCACCCGAGTGGTGGGTCGCGCCGGTCAAGCCCGGTCGCGTGATGTTCGAGCTGTCGGGCGTGCCCGAGGCCGTGGCCAAGGAGGCCATGCGTCGTGCGATGCACAAGCTCCCGATGAAGTGCAAGTTCGTTAAGCGGGAGGGTGAGTGATGGCGAAGTCCGTGACTGCCCACGAGCTGCGTGACCAGTCCGTCGAGGACCTGGTCACCAAGCTCAAGGAAGCCAAGGAAGAGCTCTTCAACCTCCGCTTCCAGGCCGCCACCGGCCAGCTCGACAACCACAGCCGTCTTCGGACGGTCAAGCGCGAGATCGCGCGGATCTACACGGTCCTGCGCGAGCATGAGCTGGGCATCGTCCCGCTGTCTGGTGAGTCGGCGCAGGAGTCGAAGGAAGCAGCCGAATGAGTGAGAACCAGACCGCGACCCGCAACTACCGCAAGGTGCGCGAGGGCTACGTCGTCAGCGACAAGATGGACAAGACCGTCGTTGTCGAGGTCGAGGACCGAGTCAAGCACGCCCTGTACGGCAAGGTCATCCGCCGGACGACCAAGTACAAGGCGCACGACGAGGCGAACTCCTGTGGCGTCGGTGACCGGGTCCGCATGATGGAGACCCGGCCGCTCTCCGCGACGAAGCGTTGGCGCGTCGTGGAGATCCTGGAGAAGGCTAAGTAACCCCGGCCTGTCGGCGGCCGACGACGTTCGTCGGCCNNGTGCGGCAGTGGACCGCACGCATCACATCAGGAGCAGACGTGATTCAGCAGGAGTCGCGACTCAAGGTCGCCGACAACACGGGTGCCAAGGAGATCCTTACCATCCGTGTTCTCGGTGGCTCGGGTCGGCGCTACGCCGGGATCGGTGACACCATCGTTGCCACGGTGAAGGACGCCCTGCCTGGCGCTGGGGTCAAGAAGGGCGACGTCGTCAAGGCCGTTATCGTGCGCACCGCCAAGGAGCGCCGCCGGCCCGACGGCTCCTACATCCGCTTCGATGAGAACGCTGCCGTGCTCATCAAGGACGGTGGGGACCCGCGAGGCACCCGCATCTTCGGCCCGGTCGGCCGTGAGCTGCGTGACAAGAAGTACATGCGCATCATTTCGCTGGCGCCGGAGGTGCTCTAAGCGATGAAGATCAAATCTGGCGACGAGGTCATCGTTCTCGCCGGCAAGGACAAGGGTGCCACAGGCAAGGTCGTCAAGACCCTGCCCAAGGACGACCGTGTCATCGTCGAGGGCGTCAACCTGGTCAAGAAGCACAGGAAGGCCAACCCGGCCGGCGGCGAGCAAGGCGAGGTCGTCACCAAGGAGGCCCCGATCCACGTGAGCAACGTTGCGCTCGCCGTGGACGGCAAGGCCACCCGGGTCGGCTACCGCTTCGAGGAAGACGGAACCAAGGTTCGCGTCTCCCGTCGCACCGGTAAGGACATCTGATGACGGTTACCAACGACATCACCGCCCCTCCGATGCCGCGGCTCAAGGAGAAGTACCGCAACGAGATCGTCGCGGGCCTCAAGGACGAGTTCGGCATCGAGAACATCATGCAGGTCCCCGGTCTGACCAAGATCGTGGTGAACATGGGTGTGGGCGAGGCGGCTCGTGACGCGAAGCTGATCCAGGGCGCGATCGCCGACCTGTCGGCGATCACCGGGCAAAAGCCCAAGATCAACCGGGCCAAGAACTCCATCGCGCAGTTCAAGCTGCGTGAAGGACAGCCGATCGGCGCCAGCGTGACGCTGCGCGGCGACCGGATGTGGGAGTTCCTCGACCGGATGCTCTCGCTGGCCCTGCCCCGGATCCGGGACTTCCGTGGCCTGTCCCCGAAGCAGTTCGACGGGAACGGCAACTACACCTTTGGTCTGACCGAGCAGGTCATGTTCCACGAGGTGAACCCAGACAAGGTTGACCGGCAGCGTGGGATGGACATCACCGTCGTCACCACCGCCACGACCGACGACCAGGGCCGCAGCCTGCTCAAGCGGCTCGGTTTCCCGTTCAAGGAAGCCTGAGGGGTTCAACAATGGCTAAGAAGTCCCTGATCGCGAAGGCGAACCGGAAGCCGAAGTTCGGCGTTCGGGCGTATACTCGATGCTCGCGGTGCGGCCGCCCGCGTGCCGTCTTCCGGAAGTTCGGCCTGTGCCGTATCTGCTTCCGCGAGATGGCGCACCGGGGCGAGCTGCCCGGTATCACCAAGTCGAGCTGGTAGTTTCCGGCGGGGCCGACCAGACGCTCCCAGCGTGGTCGGCTCCCGCCGCGCGTCACCCTCTCGGTGGCTCGACGTAGGAACCACCGCCCTCCGGGGCGGTGGCGAAAAGCAACATTCATTCACCAGGGCACGGCAGTCCCCAGCGGACCGCGGTGCCCACGACCACGCCGAAGGTCCGTTTGCGTACTTGGTGGGGGAGACCCCGCTCAAGGCAGGCTCTGGGAAGGCCCGCACTCGGAAACCGCGGTGAGGAAGGGCCAGTCGGCCATGACGATGACCGACCCGATCGCAGACATGCTGACGCGTCTGCGTAACGCGAATTCGGCTTACCACGACACCGTGACGATGCCGTATTCCAAGATCAAGGCGCACATCGCCGAGGTCCTCCAGCACGAGGGCTTCATCCAGGGGTGGCGGACCGAGGAGGCCACCGTCGGCCGGAACCTCGTCCTGGACCTGAAGTACGGTCCCACGCGTGAGCGTTCCATCGCCGGCATCCGCCGTGTCTCCAAGCCCGGTCTGCGGGTGTACGCGAAGAAGGACAACCTGCCTCGCGTGCTGGGTGGCCTCGGTGTGGCCATCATTTCGACGTCCGGCGGCCTGATGACTGACAAGCAGGCCAAGAAGCGTGGCGTGGGCGGCGAAGTCCTCGCTTACGTCTGGTAATAGGGAGAGACGAAAAGCATGTCGCGTATCGGTCGACTGCCGCTCTCGGTCCCCAAGGGCGTCGAGGTCACAATCAACGGGCAAGACGTCACTGTCAAGGGGCCGAAGGGCGAACTGAAGCACACGATCACCGAGCCGATCACCGCCTCCGTGGAGGACGGGGTCGTCACGGTGTCTCGCCCCGACGACGAACCGGAGAACCGATCACTGCACGGGCTGACCCGTTCGCTGATCGCCAACCTGGTCGAGGGCGTATCCAAGGGCTTCTCCAAGACCCTGGAAATCCACGGTGTGGGTTACCGCGTTCAGGCCCGCGGCTCCAATCTGGAGTTCTCGCTGGGCTTCAGCCACCCCGTCGTGATGGAGCCGCCGGCAGGCATCTCCTTCCGGGTCGAGAAGCCGACCGTCCTCCACGTGGAGGGCATCGACAAGCAGCTGGTGGGCCAGGTCGCCGCGAACATCCGCGGTCTGCGCAAGCCTGACCCGTACAAGGCCAAGGGCGTGCGGTACCAGGGTGAGCACATCCGCCGCAAGGCCGGAAAGGCTGGTAAGTAGGCATGGGCATCACCGTGAGCCGCAAGCGCACCGCGAAGGCCACCACCGCTCGCAAGCGTCGCCACTTCCGTGTGCGCAAGAGGGTCGTGGGCACCGCCGAGCGTCCCCGCTTGGCCGTTTTCCGCTCCTCCAAGCACATCGTCGCGCAGGTCATCGACGACACCAAGGGTCACACCCTGGTCGCGGCCTCCAGCGTCGAGCCGGACCTGCGTGGCAGCGAGGGCAGCAAGTCCGACAAGTCCGTCAAGGTCGGGGAGCTCGTCGCGCAGCGCGCGAAGGAGGCCGGTATCAGCAAGGTCGTCTTCGACCGTGGTGGTAACCGCTACGCCGGCCGCATCGCGAAGCTCGCCGAGGCGGCACGCGAGGGTGGGCTGGACTTCTGATGACCTCTGTACTGGCCAAGAACAACCACGAGAAGAGGAACCACTGATGGCTGCAGCACCGCGGCGCGGCGCCGGTGGCGAGCGGCGTGATCGCCGTGACGATCGCCGCGGCGGCGCCGCAGACAAGGGTGTCTCCTACATCGAGAAGGTCGTGACCATCAACCGGGTCGCGAAGGTCGTCAAGGGCGGCCGTCGCTTCTCCTTCACCGCGCTCGTCATCGTCGGTGACGGCAACGGCATGGTGGGTGTCGGTTACGGCAAGGCCAAGGAAGTTCCGGCCGCCATCGCCAAGGGTGTGGAGGAGGCGAAGAAGAACTTCTTCCGCGTCCCCCGTATCCAGGGCACGATCACGCACCAGATCCAGGGTGAGGACGCCGCGGGTGTCGTCCTGCTGCGTCCGGCGGCCCCGGGTACCGGTGTGATCGCCGGTGGTCCGGTCCGCGCCGTCCTGGAGTGCGCCGGTATCCACGACGTCCTGAGCAAGTCGCTCGGTTCGTCCAACCCGCTGAACATCGTGCACGCCACGGTGGCGGCTCTGAAGGGCCTCAACCAGCCCGAGGAGATCGCCGCCCGTCGTGGTCTGCCGATCGAGGACGTCGCCCCGGCCGCCATGCTGCGCGCTCGCGCTGAGGCGAAGGCAGGAGCCTGATCATGGCCAAGATCAAGATCACGCAGACCGGCTCCAAGATCGGTGGCAAGGAGAAGCAGCGCGCTGCCCTCCAGTCGCTGGGCCTGGGTCGGATCGGTAAGTCCACCGTCCGTGAGGACCGCCCTGAGGTTCGCGGGCAGATCACGATCGTCTCGCACCTCGTCACTGTCGAGGAGGTCGCAGAATGAGCGACTACAGCCCCGACGAGCCGCTCAAGCTCCACCACCTGCGTCCCGCCCCGGGCGCCAACAAGGCCAAGGTCCGTAAGGGCCGTGGTGAGGCGTCCAAGGGTAAGACCGCTGGTCGCGGTACCAAGGGCACCAAGGCTCGTAACACCGTTCGTCCCGGCTTCGAGGGTGGGCAGATGCCCCTCATCCGCCGGATCCCCAAGCTCAAGGGCTTCAGCAACGCCCTGTTCAAGACGACCTACCAGGTCGTCAACCTGGACAGGCTGAGCGAGCTCTACCCCGAGGGTGGCGAGGTCACCGTCGAGGACTTGGCCGCCAAGGGCGCGGTTCGCAAGAACCAGCCGGTCAAGGTGTTGGGCTCGGGTGAGATCTCCGTCGCCGTGCAGGTGAGCGTGAACGCGTTCTCCGCATCGGCCAAGGAGAAGATCACCGCGGCCGGTGGCACCATCACCGAGCTGTAGGGACCGCACTCCCAGATGCGCACAGAGGGCGTCCGTCCGGCAGGATTCGTGAAGATCCGCTGGTCGGACGCCCTCACGCGTTGTGAGTGTTGATCGTTATGCCTCACGAACCCTGTTGTTGGGTGATGACTGTTACAGTGCCATCTGTTTGAGCTCCCAGCTTGACGTAATGTGAGTACTTCCGAGCAACGGGCGACGTGCCCGCTGCTGACGTTCTACGACGATTCAGGATCGGCCGCGATGTCTGGAACCCGTTCCGCCGCCGAAGCCGCGCAGGAGGAGACGTGCTAGGTGCGTTCGTTCGTGCATTCCGCACGCCCGACCTGCGCAATAAGCTGCTGTTCACATTGTTCATCCTGACCCTCTTTCGCCTGGGGTCCGTGATCCCGGCACCGGGTATCGACTCGGCGGCGATCAGGGAGCAGATGGAGACCATCACCGCGAGCGACCAGAGCGGTGTCTACGCGCTGGTCAACCTCTTCAGCGGTGGCGCGCTCCTGCAACTGGCGGTGTTCGCGCTCGGGGTCATGCCGTACATCACCGCGAGCATCATCATCAACCTGCTGACGGTGGTCATTCCCCGCCTCGAAGCCCTCAAGAAGGAGGGCCAGGCCGGGCAGAGCAAGATCACTCAGTACACCCGCTATCTCACCCTCATGCTGGCGGTCCTACAGGCGACCAGCATCGTGGCCATGGCCCGGACCGGTGCGCTCTTCCAGAACGCCATTCCGGTCTCCTCCTACATGCCCAACCAGGACATCCTCACCTTGGTGACCATCGTCTTCACGATGACGGCGGGTACCGCCATCATCATGTGGATGGGCGAGCTCATCACCGAACGCGGTGTGGGCAACGGCATGTCGCTGCTCATCTTCACCCAGGTCATCGCGGTCTTCCCGTCCTCGATCATGGGTCTGTACGAGGAGCGTTCCGTTTGGATCTTCACCATCATCTGCATCGCCGGTCTGGCCCTGATCACCGCCGTGGTGTTCATGGAGCAGGCTCAGCGCCGTATCCCGGTGCAGTACGCCAAGCGGATGGTGGGCCGTCGAATGTACGGTGGCAGCTCCACCTACATCCCTTTGAAGGTCAACCAGGCGGGCATCATCCCCGTGATCTTCGCCTCCTCCCTGCTGTACCTTCCGCAGCTGATCGTCGGCCTGTTGGGTCAGGACTCCACCCATCCGGTGGCGCAGTTCTTCCAGACCTACTTCCTCACCGGCACTCACCCCGTGTACATGCTGACCTTCTTCGTCATGATCGTCGGCTTCGCGTTCTTCTACGTGGCGATTACCTTCAACCCCACTGAAGTCGCCGACAACATGAAGAAGTACGGTGGGTTCATCCCGGGTATCCGACCAGGGCGTCCGACCGCCGAGTACCTCGATCACGTGCTCACTCGACTGACGACACCCGGCTCTCTGTACCTGGGTGTGATCGCTCTCCTGCCGATGGTCGCTCTCGGCGCCACTGGTGCCGACATGAACTTCCCCTTCGGCGGGACGAGCATCCTGATCATGGTCGGTGTCGGGCTGGACACGGTGAAGCAGATCGAGAGTCACCTCCAGCAGAGGAACTACGAAGGTTTTCTTCGATAAATGCGCGCAGTATTGGTGGGGCCGCCTGGGGCCGGCAAAGGCACCCAGGCCCAGATCCTCGCGGAAGAGTTGTCGATCCCGAAGGTGTCCACCGGTGACATCTTCCGGGCCAACGTCAGTGGCGGTACCGAACTCGGCAAGAAGGCCAAGGAGTTCATGGACCGTGGTGACCTCGTCCCCGACGAGGTGACCAACGCCATGGTCAAAGATCGTCTGGCCCAGAGTGACGCGGTGGAGGGTTTCCTGCTCGACGGGTTTCCCCGCAACGTCCCCCAGGCCGAGACGCTCAGGACCATACTCGCCGACCTGGACACGAGCCTGGACGTCGTGCTGGAGCTGAAGGTCGACGAGGAGGAGGTCGTCAGACGACTCTCCGGTCGTCGGTCCTGCCCCGAGTGCGGCCGGGTCTACCACGTCGAGTACGACGCTCCCAAGGAGCCGGGCAAGTGCGACAACGAGGGCGCTGAGCTGTACCAGCGCGAGGATGACCGTGAGGAGACCATTCGGCACCGCCTCGAGGTCTATCGCGAGCAGACCGCCCCGCTGGTCGAGTTCTACACCGGTGAGGGCCTGCTGGCCACCATCTCGGCCACGGGCCCCGTGGCCGAGGTGACGGCACGGGCCAAGGCGGCCATCGACGAGAAGAAGCGGTCGGCGGCCTGATGTTTCGTAAGGCGGATCCGGACGTGCAGATCAAGACGCCGGAACAGATCGCCAAGATGAGGGCGGCGGGTCAGGTCGTGGCCCGTGCTCTGGACGCCCTCCGGGCCGCTGTGCGGCCCGGGGTGTCCACCCTGGAGTTGGACTCGGTCGCCGAGAAGGTGATCCGCGACGCCGGGGCCATCCCTTCGTTCAAGGGGTACCACGGTTTTCCCGGTTCGATCTGCGCCTCGGTGAACGAAGAGGTCGTGCACGGGATTCCGAGCGCCGACCGTGTCCTGTCCGACGGGGACATCATCTCCATCGACTGCGGGGCCATCCTCGACGGCTGGCACGGCGACTCCGCGGTCACGCTCGCGGTGGGCCAGGCCCGTACCGAGGACCTGGCGATGATGGAGGTCTGCGAGGAGTCCATGTGGCAGGGGATCGCCGCGATGGTTCCGGGTGGACGTCTGGGCGACATCGGTTACGCGATCGCCGGTCACATCGCCGAGAACGGTGGTTACGGCAACGTGCGCGAGTACGGCGGCCACGGCATCGGTACCCAGATGCACATGGACCCGCACGTGCTCAACTACGGCAAGCGGGGCAAGGGTATGCGGCTCCGTGAGGGTATGTGCCTGGCCATCGAACCGATGACCACGATCGGTGAACACCACGTGGTGGAGCTCGACGACGGCTGGACCGTGGTCACTCGGGACGGTGGGCGGGCCGCCCATTTCGAACACACCGTCGCGATCACCGCGCAGGGGCCGATGGTACTGACCGCGCGCGAGGATAATCGCGATAAAATCACACAGATGGGGTTCGTCCAACCGACCTGGTGACGGCGGGCCCGCCCCGCCCGTCGGCGATGGTGGAGCAGGCCGGCGCTGGTGGGGTGGTGACCACACACGGGTGGAGAGGCGAGGTACGCGCGATGTCCGACCCGGTGCCCTCGATGCGTTCGTCCGATTCCGAACGCGACCGTGTCGCGCGGTTGCTCCAGGAGCACTTCGCGCAGGGACGATTGGATCACGAGGAGTTCACCGAACGCCTCGGTCGGGTGTACAAGTCCAAAACCATGGACGAGCTCGCTCAGGTCACTTCGGACCTTCCCGAACGGGATCTGGCCGATGTCGGCCGGGCGGCCCGGGTCGAGGCCGGCGTGGCGGTGCCCCCGCTGCGCTTGCGCGACCCCGCGCTGATGGTGCCGTGGTGGCTTTATGGTGGCGTCAACGTCTTGTGCTTCGCCATTTGGCTCATCGTCTATCTGACCACTGGTGCCGCTTATCCGTGGTTCCTGTGGGTGCTGGGTCCCTGGGGTGTCGTGATGGCCGTGGTGACCTTCGGGATCTTGGTGGCCCAACGTGGTGTCGAGAACCAGGGCGAACGATAGGCGGGCGCGCGAGACGCACGATGTCATACAGCCCCGCGGTCAGGAGTACTTGCCGAGAGGGGATAGACTGACACTGCCCATACGCGGGCTGTTGGGTCAGTCTGCCTTCTTTGTGGCACGTCTTCACATCGACGTAAGCCTTGCAGTTGGCCTGAACTTCCAGTGTGTCCCGGCGCCGGCGACACGGTGTGTCCGTGGTCGCCGGGGCCGTCGCGTCATGCGAGGGACCACTCAGGTCGCGTCGGGTTGTCCTGATCAACCAAATCGATGAGCGAGGCGTGGAGGACATGGCAAAGAAAGACGGCGCCATCGAGATCGAGGGTTCCGTTGTCGAGTCCCTACCCAACGCTATGTTCAAGGTAGAGCTCGACAACGGGCACCAGGTTCTTGCCCATATCAGCGGCAAGATGCGGATGAACTACATCCGTATTCTTCCCGACGACCGTGTCGTCGTGGAGCTGAGCCCGTACGACCTCACGCGCGGGCGCATCGTTTACCGCTACAAGTAGCCCGTCCGGGGCCGCATGGCCCGAGACTGGTGATGGATGAGTTCGGAGTCACCATGAAGGTCAAGCCGAGCGTGAAGAAGATCTGCGCGAAGTGCCGCGTGATTCGTCGTAACAGCCGGATCATGGTCATTTGCTCGGACCCGCGGCACAAGCAGCGCCAGGGCTAGTCAGCTCAGGTCCGCCTGCCGCGACTTCCGCGTCGTGAACGCCCGGACAAGGGGATTTCCTCTCCGACCGGGCTTGTGAAACCACGAAAACCTGTTCCGATCTTCCGCCCGTTGGGGGTGGGAGAGAACCCTCGGTCGGAGGCCGAGGCCTCGTCGATTGGGCGACGGGAGGATGGAACGGGTCAGACCTCCGCGAATACATGGATGGAGTTTCGCCCACATGGCACGTATTGCCGGCGTCGACCTCCCTCGCGACAAGCGGGTGGAGATCGCTCTCACGTACGTTTTCGGGGTTGGCCGTACCCGCGCCCTCGAAACACTGAAGAACACCGGTGTCGACGGGAACACTCGCGTTCACCAGCTGTCCGAAGAGGACCTGGTCAAGCTGCGCGAGTGGATCGACGCCAACTACCAGGTCGAGGGTGACCTGCGACGCGAGGTCCAGGCCGACATCCGTCGCAAGATGGAGATCGGTAGCTACCAGGGCATCCGGCACCGTCGTGGTCTCCCGGTGCGTGGTCAGCGCACGCAGACCAACGCCCGTACCCGTAAGGGCAAGAAGAAGACCGTGGCCGGCAAGAAGAAGGCCGGCAAGAAGTAGTCCGCCTCGGACCTGTCAACCGCGTCCGAGAAGACATACACGGACCGATGATCTCTGGGAGTTTCACTCATGCCGCCTAAGGGCCGTCAGGGTGCAGCGCGCAAGGTGCGCCGCAAGGAAAAGAAGAACATTGTTCACGGACATGCTCACATCAAGAGCACGTTCAACAACACGATCGTGAGCATTACCGACCCCACCGGTGCGGTGGTCTCGTGGGCCAGTTCGGGCCAGGTCGGTTTCAAGGGGTCGCGTAAGTCCACCCCCTACGCCGCTCAGATGGCCG
Organism: Nocardiopsis alkaliphila YIM 80379; assembly: GCF_000341005.1. Taxonomy (GTDB): domain Bacteria; phylum Actinomycetota; class Actinomycetes; order Streptosporangiales; family Streptosporangiaceae; genus Nocardiopsis; species Nocardiopsis alkaliphila. The sequence goes on from NZ_ANBD01000047.1 coordinate 56,310, forward strand.
CCGAGGCCGCCGCCCGTCGTGCCCAGGAGCACGGTGTCCGCAAGGTCGACGTCTTCGTGAAGGGCCCGGGCTCGGGTCGCGAGACCGCCATCCGTTCGCTGCAGGCGACCGGCCTCGAGGTGGGCTCCATCCAGGACGTCACGCCGGTTCCGCACAACGGCTGGCGCCC
>NZ_ANBD01000048.1 GCF_000341005.1 Nocardiopsis alkaliphila YIM 80379
GTCCCGCTCCCTTCGGTGGAGCTCGGGACGGACCGGGTAGGAATCCGAACAGGGGACATCGCCGACCGGGCGGTGTCCATCCGGTGGCCGTCAAATAGCGGGCGGCCATGTGGAAGGGAAGACACGGACCATGTTGATCGCACAGCGTCCCACGTTGACCGAGGAGACCATCTCCGAGTGGCGCTCGAAGTTCGTCATCGAGCCCTTGGAGCCCGGTTTCGGTTACACCATCGGTAACTCGCTCCGTCGTACCCTGCTGTCCTCCATCCCCGGCGCGGCTGTCACCAGCATCCGCATCGAGGGCGTCGAGCACGAGTTCACCACCGTGCCCGGTGTCAAGGAGGACGTCACGGAGATGATCCTCAACCTCAAGGGCCTGGTCGTCAGCTCCGAGCACGATGAGCCGGTTCTGATGTACCTGCGCAAGCAGGGGCCGGGTGTGGTGACGGCCGCGGACATCGCTCCGCCCGCCGGTGTCGAGGTGCACAACCCCGAGTTGCACATCGCCACGCTCAACGGCAAGGGCAAGCTGGAGATGGAGCTGACGGTCGAGCGCGGCCGCGGTTACGTCTCGGCGACGCAGAACAAGCAGCAGGGTCAGGAGATCGGCCGTATCCCGATCGACTCCATCTACTCGCCCGTGCTGCGCGTGACCTACAAGGTCGAGGCCACCCGTGTCGAGCAGCGCACCGACTTCGACCGTCTGATCGTCGACATCGAGACCAAGCCGGCCATCCGTCCCCGTGACGCCGTGGCCAGCGCGGGCAAGACCCTGGTGGAGTTGTTCGGTCTGGCGCGTGAGCTCAACGTCGACGCCGAGGGCATCGACATGGGCCCGTCGCCCACGGACGCCGCCTTGGCGGCGGACCTGGCGCTGCCGATCGAGGACCTCAACCTCACGGTCCGGTCCTACAACTGCCTCAAGCGCGAGGGCATCCACAGCGTTGGGGAGCTGGTTGCCCGCTCTGAGCAGGACCTCCTGGACATTCGGAACTTCGGTGCCAAGTCCATCGACGAGGTCAAGCAGAAGCTCGTCGACATGGGCCTGTCCTTGAAGGACTCCCCGCCCGGGTTCGACCCCGGCACCGCGGCCGACTCCTTCGGCTCCGAGGATGACGAGGGTCAGTCCTTCGTCGAGACGGAGCAGTACTAGACCTTCGTCGCCCAATGGTCCCCGGCCGAGTGCGGCCGCGGACCGCATCACTAGGAGAACGACACCATGCCCACGCCTACCAAGGGCGCCCGTCTGGGTTCCGGGCCCGCTCACGAGCGGCACATCCTGGCGAACCTGGCCACCTCGCTGTTCCAGCACGGCCGTATTCGCACCACGGAGGCCAAGGCCAAGCGCCTGCGTCCGTACGCGGAGAAGCTCATCACCCTGGGCAAGCGCGGTGACCTGCACGCCCGTCGTCAGGTGCTGACCAAGATCACCGACAAGGCCATCGTGCACGAGCTCTTCACCGAGATCGGCCCGCGCTACGAGAACCGTCCCGGTGGTTACACCCGTATCACCAAGATCGGTCCGCGCAAGGGCGACAACGCCCCGATGGCCATCATCGAGCTGGTCGAGGCGCTGAGCGCCCCCGCCGCTCCGGCTGCTCCGGCCGCCTCGACCGAGGAAGCCCCCGAGGCTTCGGTCGAGGAGACCACCTCCGAGGAGACCGCTGAGGCCACTGAGGCCGACACGGCCGCCGAGAAGAGCGACGAGAGCAAGTAGGGCCGTCGTGTCCGGGCGGCGAGCCCGTGCGCGAACGTTCCGACGAGTGCCCGACCCTCCACGGGGGTCGGGCACTCGTTCTTCGTGGGGTGGGGATGGACGAGAACGAAACCGTCCGGCTGCGGCTGGACATCGCCTATGACGGAACGGACTTCTCCGGGTGGGCCGCTCAACCGACCCGGCGGACCGTGCAAGGGGAGCTGGAGTCCGCCTTGGCGAAGGTGCTGCGCCTTTCGAAGGCTTCGGTGACCTGCGCCGGCCGTACCGATGCGGGAGTGCACGCCCGGGGGCAGGTGGCCCAGCTCGACGTGCCGCGCGCCACCTGGGACAGCGAGGGCGAACGGGTACTGCGTCGCCTCGCGGGGGTGTTGCCCAAGGACGTGCGGGTCAACGACGTGCGTTTGGCTCCACCGGGGTTCGACGCCCGTTTCTCACCCCTGTTCCGCCGTTACGTGTACCGGGTCGGCGACGCGCCCCACGGTGTGGATCCGCTGCGCCGTCGTGACGTGCTCTGGCACCGGAGTCCCTTGGACGTGGGTCGGATGAACGAGGCCGCGGCCCGTCTGGTGGGGGAGCACGACTTCGCCGCCTTCTGTAAGAAGCGCGAGGGCGCCACCACCATTCGCGAGCTCCTACGCCTGGAGTGGGTGCGTGAGGAGGAGCACCTGTTGGCCGGCACCATCCAGGCCGACGCCTTTTGCCACAACATGGTCCGCGCGCTCGTGGGAGCCCTCTTGGCGGTCGGGGACGGCCGCCAACGGGTGGACTGGCCGGAAAGGGTCCTGGGAGCCGCCGTGCGCGATTCCTCGGTGCACGTGGTCGGTCCCCAAGGGCTGAGCCTGGAGGAGGTGCGTTATCCCCCCGACGAGGAGTTGGCCGAGCGCGCCGCGCTCACCCGCCGCGTGCGCGAACCGTCCCGCAAAGGGCACCGGGCATGAGCCCGCGTGCCCGAACCCGGATGAGAACGGCGTCGTCCCGGTCCGGCCGGACCGGGACGACGCCGTGGGTTCTTCGCCCATGGGCGGAAGGGATCAGGAGCGGTCGTCGACGAGCTTGTCGTAGGCGGTGTCGATGAACCCCTCACCGATGTCACGAAGTTCGGTGGCCTGGCTCTCCTCCTCGCCGCTGCCGTCACTGTTGGCCGACAGCGCGAAGAGCAGGTAGCGCCCCCACTGACCGCTGCTGCCATGGCCACCGGAATATCCCAGGCGTTCGGCGGGGGAGCCCTCTTCACCCGGCAGACCGGCGAACCAGTGGGAGGCGACCAGGTCTTGGGCGGACATGGCCTCCTCCGCCTCGGTGTCGCCGGGCATGGCCGCGACGCCCACGGTGACGGCGTGGTTCTGGTCCTCGCTCAGATAGGAGGCCCGCACCAACTGACGGCACTCGCCGTCGGTGAGTGCTTGGCCGTAGTCGCCGTGGGTACCCGAAGCGCAGTCCTCGGTGTCGTCGACCGCCACACGGGTGAAGGTGCCCTGTCCCTCGATCTCGACTTCTTCGGGGAAGAGCGATTCGGGGCTGAGGGCGCCCGGGTCCTCGCTCTCGTCGGCCACGGTCACGGCCTCCGCGCCACCGCCGGAGCCGAGCCCGCCACTGGCGAACAGGAAGACACCTCCACCGACCACGAGGAGGAGGGCGGCGAAACCGGCGCCCAAGAGTACGTTGCGCTTCTTGGAGGCGCCGGTCGCACGGTCGTCGTAACCGTCGTCGTAGTCGTCGTAGCTTTGGACGTCGAACTGTGCGGTGTCGGCACCGGCGTCCTCGGGGACCTCGTCTCGGTACAGCGGACGGGCTCCCGCGCCCGTGCCGGGAACCGCGTTCAGGTTCTGGGTGGCCCCCATGGAGTCCGGCGGGAAGACCGGCTCGTTCCTGGCCGGTGGGGTCGGGGGGAGGGCTCCGGAAGGAACACCTGGAGGGGGCGTGGGGAGGCCGGGCGGGGGGCCCTGCGGATACCCGGGAGGCGGTCCCGCGGGCATGCCGGGGGTACCCGAGCCACCACCGGCCCCCATGCCGGGCTGTGCGCCGGTCGGTGGGTTCGGGGGCGGGCCTTGGGGGTGGGCGTGGGGTGGCTGAGCCGGGTGGGGTCGCTGAGGGCCGCTCATCGGACCGGGGGGGACCTGCGGACCACTCGGTGCTCCGGGGGGAGCGTGTGAGCCGCCGGGAGGCAGCGGGGGGTGGGGCGCGAAGCCCTGTGCCGGCGGCGCGCCATGCGAGGGTCCGGGGCCGGATGTGGGATGCTGGCCCTCAGAGGAAGAGGGCGGTCCCCCGAGCAGGTCCTGGCCGTCACCGTCCGGCGGGAGGGGATATCCGTCGGGGCCGTATTGAGGCTGGTTCGGATGCGTGCTGATGGGTGTCTCCGAAGGCTCTGAGGGTGGGACTGGACCGCGGTTCGCCGTGACCCGCGCTGCTGCGTCCGTATGGGGTCGGCGACCGTGACGGGCGTCTCCAAGGTTCACGTCATCGCCCGTCGTACCGGGCGGAGACAGGCCTTTCGGTGCAAGGGTAGCCAACCCGCGCTCGGGAAGAGGACGAAGCACTCCCGATGGCAGGCATAATAAAAGGCGGAGAGGTCACGGATGTGAACCCGTCCCGGCGCTTTCCCGCCCAGACGAGAAATCCCATCGGTCCGGTCCGGCGCTCGCTTTGACCTGCGTTGGTCTGGACGGGTAGGATGTTTCGTCGTTGTGCGTTGAGTTGCCGTGGGCCCCAAAACTCCCGAAGTTGGGTGCCGATCCACGCACCATCGTCTGCGCACTCACGACCGGGTCGTCCTGATTGGACATGGGACATCCGGCCAAGTAACAGCCCCGCAACAGTGAGGTTGTTCCCGGCCCCACACCCGTAGGGGTGTTCCGTAATACGAGTCCACCATCCCGTTCGGGATGGGGCAGCCGACTGGAAGAGCGAAGGCGAACGATCGTGCGCACATACAGCCCCAAACCAAACGATGTCCAGCGTCAGTGGCACGTTGTCGACGCTACCGATCTCGTGCTCGGGCGTATGGCGAGCCAGATCGCCACGCTGCTTCGGGGCAAGCACAAGCCCTACTACGCGCCCCACATCGACACCGGCGACTTCGTCATCGTCGTGAACGCCGACAAGGTCGCGCTCACCGGTAACAAGCTCGAGCAAAAGCGTGCCTACCGTCACTCCGGTTACCCCGGTGGTCTGCGTTCCGTCTCCTACGCCGACCTGCTGGAGAAGAACCCCGAGCGGGCCATCGAGAAGGCCGTCAAGGGGATGCTGCCCAAGGGCTCCCTCGGCCGTCAGATGGCCAAGAAGCTCAAGGTGTACGCCGGTTCCGAGCACCCGCACCAGGCCCAGCAGCCGGTTCCGTTCGAAATCACCAAGATCCAGCAGCCCGCCTAGGCGTTCGCAGACTTTCACAGGAAGCACGAGGTAAACCGTGGTCGAGCCCACCGGCATCGAAGACACCGCTCAGGATTTCGCTGAGAACCCGGAGGAGTTCCCCTCCGAGTACACCAGCGAGTCGGACGAGCAGACCGCCGCCTACGTCCCCACCGCCTCTGGCCCCAGCGCCGGCACCGGCCGTCGCAAGAAGGCCGTGGCCCGTGTCCGGATCACCCCGGGCGCCGGTGAGTGGAAGATCAACGGCAAGCCGCTTGAGGCCTACTTCCCGGACAAGGTCCACCAGCAGACCATCAAGGACCCCCTCACCTCCCTCGGGTTCGACGGCGCCTACGACGTCTTCGCCCGCTTGGACGGTGGCGGCCCCAGCGGCCAGGCAGGCGCCCTGCGTCACGGCATCGCCCGCGCCCTGGCCTCGCTGGACCCGGAGAACAACCGCCCGACCCTGAAGAAGGCCGGTTTCCTCACCCGTGACGACCGTGAGGTCGAGCGGAAGAAGGCCGGTCTCAAGAAGGCGCGCAAGGCCCCTCAGTTCTCCAAGCGCTGATGCTCATGCGCCGGCACTCGCTCGGCTGAGTTTCGCCCGTACGTCGTACCCGCAGCACGGGGTACGGCGTACGGGTTTTTGTTCTTTCACGGTGGCTCACTCGGCCACGCTGGACTTCACCGGCGCCGGAACCCGGTGCCACTCTCGGAAGGGGCTGAAAGCCTGTGGCTCGGTTGTTCGGAACAGACGGCGTACGTGGTCTGGCGGGAGGCGATCTGACCGCCTCCCTCACCTTGGAACTGTCCATCGCGGCGGCGCGCGTGCTCACCCGCGCGGTCGGTGGGAGGCGCCCGCGGGCCGTGGTGGGACGTGACCCCCGCGCCTCCGGGGAGTTCCTGGAGGCCGCCGTCGTGGCCGGACTGGCCAGCACCGGTGTGGACGTGGTCAAGGTGGGGGTGCTGCCCACCCCGGCCGTGGCCCATCTCACCGGGGCCTTGGACGCGGACTTCGGTGTCATGCTCTCGGCCAGCCACAACCCGGCCCCGGACAACGGCATCAAGTTCTTCGCCAAGGGGGGGCAAAAACTCGAAGACGCCCTGGAGGAGGAGATCGAGGGCATGCTGGGGGTGCCCTCCACTCCCGCAGTGGGCGAGGCGGTCGGTCGGGTCACCGAATCCCACGATGGCGCCGAACTCTACATCCAGCACGTGCTGGCCTCCCTGCCGCACAGCCTCAAAGGCCTCAAGATCGTCATGGACTGCGCGCACGGCGCGGCCTCCACGGTCGCCCCCGAGGCGCTGCGCCGGGCGGGTGCCGAGGTCATCGCCATCGGTGACGCGCCCGACGGCCACAACATCAACCAGGGGTGCGGCTCCACCAGTTTGGAGGCGCTCCAGGACGCGGTCCGTCTGCACGGCGCCGACGCGGGCATCGCCAACGACGGTGACGCCGACCGTTGCCTGGCCGTGGACGCCGATGGCGAGGTGGTCGACGGCGACCAGATCCTCGCGATCTTGGCCACCGAGGCCAAGGAGGCCGGTCGCCTGGTCAAGGACACGCTCGTGGTGACGGTCATGTCCAACCTGGGGCTGAAGCTCGCCATGCGGCGTGCCGGCATCACCGTGGTGGAGACCGCGGTGGGAGACCGGTACGTGCTGGAGGAGATGAAGCGTGGTGGGTTCGGTCTGGGCGGTGAACAGTCCGGGCACGTGATCTTGCTGGACCACGCCACCACCGGTGATGGTCTGTTGACCGGCCTGCACCTGTTGGCCGCGATGGCCCACCACGAGCAAGGGCTGGCGGAACTGGCCAAGGTCATGACCCGTTTGCCGCAGGTGCTCATCAACGTCCCCGACGTGGACAGGTCTCGGACGGGCGAGTCCGAGGAGCTGGCCGCCGCGGTCCGTGAGGCCGAGGCCGAGCTGGGCGAAACGGGCCGGGTACTGATTCGGCCCAGCGGTACCGAGCCGAAGGTCCGGGTGATGGTGGAGGCCTCCGAGCCGGAACAGGCCACCGCGGTGGCCGAACGCCTCGCGGGTGTGGTGCGTTCCGCCCTCGGTTAGGGGGTCCTTCGGGGTTGCGCGCGCATTCGGGCACGTAGGCGGCCCGGGTGCGCGTTTTTGTTCGTGGGAAAGCGGAAGGCTCCAAGGACGGGGGCGGGGTGGGAGTGGCCAAGGTGATGAACGTGCGAAGTGGGCACTCCCTGACGATCGGTGTGGACATCGGCGGAACGAAGGTGGCCGCCGCCGTGGTGACACCGGGCGGGCGGGTACTGGCACGACTGCGCACCCGAACGCCCGACCGCAGCCGAAGCCCTTCGGTGGTGGAGGACACGATCGTCTCGGTGGTGTCGGAGCTGCGCCGGGAGTACAAGGTGCGCGCCGTGGGTGTGGGTGCCGCCGGATTCGTCGATGAGCGGCGTTCCAGGGTGTTGTTCGCACCGCACCTGTCCTGGCGACAGGAGCCGCTTCGGGACGCCCTGTCCGTTCGTCTGGGGCTGCCCGTGGTGGTGGAGAACGACGCCAACGCCTCGGCCTGGGCGGAGGTGCGTATGGGCGTGGCCCGGGGCGTGGACGACGTGGTGGTCGTCAACCTGGGAACCGGGATCGGTGGGGCGATCGTCTCCGATGGGGTGCTTCGTCGGGGTCGTCATGGCCTGGCGGGGGAGTTCGGGCACATGACGGTGGTGCCGGGCGGACATCGCTGTGAGTGCGGCGACCGAGGTTGCTGGGAGCAGTACGCCAGTGGCAACGCGCTCACCCGACAGGCCCGCGAGCTGGTGGTCGCGGGGCCGCCGATGGCCGAGACACTGCGCCAGGCGGTGGGCGATGATCCGGAGCTGATCACGGGCCCACTGGTGAGTGAGCTGGCGCGTAAGGGCGACCGGGCCTGCCGGGAACTGATGGAGGAGACCGGCAGCTGGCTGGGGGCGGGCCTGGCCAACCTGGCGGCCGCCTTCGACCCGGAACTGTTCGTGATCGGTGGCGGAGTCTCGGAGTCCGGAGAGTTGCTGCTGGACTCGGCGCGAGGAGCCTTCCGCAAGGGGCTGACCGGGCGGGGACATCGCCCGGAGGCCCGAGTGGTCGCCGCCGCGCTCGGCAACGACGCGGGCATGATCGGTGCCGCCGATCTGGCGCGGGAGGCCCTGCCGCGAGGGGGACGACGCCGTCGACAACGCCGCCCGGGTGCTCTACCCAAGAGACGTTGACCTAGCGTCGACCGGTCAAGGACCGCACGTCGATGTCCAACGGGGAGGGCACGTCGGGCTTGAGCCGCTCTCGGGTGATGGTGATCGGTACGTACCGAGGAGCCCTGGCCCCGTCGAGTTCGTACACGTGGATCGCGGGTCCGGTCTCCTCCGGTTCGATCCGCCAGAAGTGCGGGATGCCGGCGGCCGCGTACTTCAGCGGCTTGGTGGTCCGGTCCCGGTCCTGGGATTCCTCGGAGACGACCTCGATGGCGATGAGCACGTCCTCGGGCGGAACGTGGGTGGCTCGGTGCCAGTCGAGATGGTCGTCAGCGCACTCCTCGAACCCGTGGACGAGGACGTCGGGCTCCGGACGCTGGTGAGTGCCCGGCTTCACGGTCGTTTCCAGCAAGACGTCCACTCCCGTTGGGGCCGCAGTGGGTGCTTTGCCCATATCCGGATCAGACCCCTTCGGCGAGGCCGAGCACGGCATTACCCGCGATTAACCGAACCCGGTTCTAGTGCGCGGGTCACATCCTCTGTAGAGTTCGGATCATGGATCTCAACGGAATCTCCGCCCTCGTTTCGGGCGGCGCGAGTGGCCTCGGCGAGGCCACCGCCAAGGAACTCGCCTCCGCCGGCGCCACCGTCGTCATCGCCGATCTGAACGCCGAGCGTGGCGAAGCGATCGCCAAGGAGATCGGTGGCGTCTTCGTCTCGACCGACGTCTCCCAGGAGGACCAGGTCAAGGCCGCCGTTCAGGCCGCCGTCGACACCGGCGCACCCTTCCGAGTGGCCGTCTCCTGTGCCGGCATCGGCTGGGCCACCCGCACCGTGGACCGCAATGGCAACCCCCACGACCTGGACAGCTACCAGAAGGTCATCCAGGTCAACCTGATCGGCACGTTCAACGTGCTGCGTCTGTCCGCGGCGGAGATCGCCAAGACCGAGCCGATCAACGAGGACGGCGAGCGCGGTTCCATCGTCAACACCGCCTCCCTCGCGGGTATCGAGGGACAGATCGGCCAGATCGCCTACTCCTCCTCCAAGGGTGGTGTGATCGGCATGACCCTTCCGGCCGCGCGTGACCTCGCCGCGGTCGGTATCACCGTCAACACCATCGCTCCCGGCATCCTCGAGACGCCGATCTATGGTGACGGACCCGGTTCGGAGGAGTTCAAGCAGCGTCTGGCCGCCCCGGTCCCCTTCCCCAAGCGCCTGGGTACCGCGGCGGAGTTCGGCAAGCTCGCCCGAACCCTGCTCGAGGTCAGTTACGTCAACGGTGAGGTCGTCCGCATCGACGGTGGCCTCCGTATGCCCCCGAAGTAGGAGGACGACGTGTCCGACGAGGTTCTCTACACCGCCGAGGACGGCGTCGCCGTCATCACCATCAACCGGCCCAAGGCCAAGAACGCGGTCAACGCCGCGGTCGCCGCTCGTATCGCCGAGGCGCTCGACGACATCGACGCCCGCAAGGACGTCTCCGTCGGCATCATCACCGGCGCCGGCGGCACCTTCTGCGCCGGGATGGACCTCAAGGCCTTCATGAAGGGCGAGGTCCCGGTGGTCGAGGGGCGTGGTTTCGGCGGGTTCGCCGAGCGCGGTCCGAAGAAGCCGCTGATCGCCGCGGTCGAGGGTTACGCTCTGGCCGGTGGATTCGAGGCGGTTCTGGCTTGCGACCTGGTCGTGGCCGCCAAGGACGCCAAGTTCGGTATCCCCGAGGTCAAGCGTGGCCTGGTCGCCGGCGCCGGGGGCCTGCTGCGTCTGCAGCACCGCATTCCGCGCAACATCGCGATGGAGTTCGCCTTGACCGGCGACTTCGTCGACGCAGAGCGCCTCGCGGACCTGGGTCTGGTCAACCAGGTCACCGAGAGCGGCGGTGCCCTCGAAGGCGCCAAGGCCTTGGCCGCCCGCATCACGCCCAACGGTCCGCTGGCCCTGAAGGTCTCCAAGGAGATCTTCCAGGCCTCGGACGACTGGTCCACCGACCAGATGTGGGACAAGCAGAACGAGTTGGCGGGCCCGGTGTTCGTCAGCCAGGACGCCATGGAGGGGGCGGCCGCCTTCGCCGAGAAGCGCGCCCCGGTGTGGAAGGGCGAGTAGCCCCTATCCGCTGATCACGGCGGCCGGNGTCGTGTCCGGCCCGCTCACGGTGATGCCGACACGGGGTCACAGGGTGACGGCACGTAGGTAATCTGGAGGCGTCCAGCGCTTCTCTCTCCCAGAAAACGACGGCCCCGTGTCCCTTGTCCCCACTCGCCCTCTGCCCGTCCTCGGTTCGCCCGCGGTCCTGGCGATCGCCGACTCCGCCCCACGCGCCCGTATGTCGGCCGTCATGCTCGGTGCCCTTCCCGAGGCGAGCGGTGCTCTGGGGTTGGCCGTCCTGCGCTCGGCCGACACTCCCTCACCCGCTCGAATCCGGGCCGAACTGGAGGGAACCAGGTACGTCGGCCGGCGCGTTCCGTTGCTGACCGTTGGACAGGTACGCAGGCTCGTCCGCCGACGACGCCCCGACGCGATTCTGCTCAACTGCTCGGGCCCCCACACCGAGGCCCTGTCCTGGTCCAGCCGGTCTTTCCTGCGTCGGTATCGACCGGTGGTGGCCTCCTCACTGCCGGTTCCCGCCCTTCCCGCCGCCGAGGGAGAGTGGTTGCACCGGTCGCGGGTGGACCTGGTGGTGGCGCACAGCCACCATGAGGTGGACGAGTACACCAACCTGGGTGAAAAACTCGGACTCAAGGGTCAGGTGGGACTCGCGAGTCTGTATCCGGACCGAGATGAACGGCCCGAGGGCGGTTATCGGAATCGGGTGGTGTTCGCGGCTCGGCCAGGGCTGCCCGCCGGGACCCTGGGCCGTGAGACGCTCCTGCTGACCTTGGCGGGGCTGGGTGAGGACCGCCCCGACCTGGAGGTGGTCCTGCACGTGGGGCCCGAGGGCCATCCCGAGTTGCTGGACACCTGGAAGGCCCTCGTTCGATCCGGGAGTGCCCGGGAGAGCGCGTTGACCGTGGTCTCGGGGCCGCTGCGAGAGCAGTTCGACCGAGCCCGTGGCCTGGCGGCGCTCGGCTCCACTCCGGTCCTGGAGGCCGTGGCCGCTCGGGTGCCCTCCCTGGTCATCACCGACTTCGGGGTGGGCCCGGACCAGGGCAACAGTGTCTTCGAGGGCAGTGGCCTGTTCGGTGACCTCAAGGACCTGAGGGCCTGTCGGTTCCATCGGCCGAGTCGGGCCTGGGGCGAGCGCAACCACTTCCATCCGGTCTCCGACGATGACTGGATGGAGCGGCTGTACGATCTGTGCGGCCAGGCCGCTCGGGGAACGCTTCGGTGAGGCCCCGGGGACGGGTTCGGGACATGGGGCGTCAGGAACGGTGGGCGTGGGGCAGGGCGTGTTCGCCGTCTGGTCGTGGTCGTGGGAGCTCGTCGGGCTCGGGCACCCAGAGGGGACGTAGGTCCAGGGCGGGTGGATGTGGCTCTCGTTCGATGGTGGGGGCACCTCGTGAACGTCGGTTCTGGCGGGCCTGGAGGACGTCGACGTGGTCGTCGGTGGGGAGTAGCCGCAGGAACCGGCGGGAGGGGTCGTGGACGACCGGGTCCCACAGGTGACGAAGTCGAAGATGGGCCGACCTGGTTTTGAAGTGGGTGGCCTGGGCGGCCTTCAACGCCGCGTAGGGCGTGTACAGGCCCAGTTCGACCAAGCGGAACTCCATGCCCCTGAGCCGGGAGGGGTACTCCATCCGGTCCGGTCGGTAGCGACGGTACAGCTCCTTGATCCTGCGGAAGTAGACGCGCCTGTCGGAGGGGCGGACACGGGAAGTGCGTTCCAGGCAGGACAGGAAGTGGTCGATCATGCGGTGGAAGACGAGGTCGCGCAGGTCGTCCAATTCGGGGTGCTGCTCGATGTAGGCGTAGACGCCGGCGTACTGGACGAAGATGTCGAAGTGCCGTCGGCTCGGTGAGACCGTGACGGAGCCGTCGGGGTACGGGTGGTGGCGCAGACAGGGACGCTTGAGGCAGGCGATGGCGCGGGCGGCCATCAGGGTTTCATAGGCGATGGGCGAGTCTTCGTAGAGGCCGGGTGGGAAGGCGAATTCGTTCTCCCACCAGAACCGGGTACGGAAGGCCTTGTCGCGGATGACCGCGGGGAGGCGGATCATCTCCGGCCGCTCACCCAGAGTGAAGATTTCGTCTTCGGTGGAGGACAGGAGCTTTCCTGCGACACCGGGGGAGCTCCTGCCACCGCGGTGGGTGTGAACGTACTCGAAGATCAGCAGGTCGGGGTCCCCGGCCTCCTCCAGACGCTCCGCGATGGCCGCCAGGGAACCGGGCAGGTAGTAGTCGTGGCAGTCGAGGAAGAGCAGGTATTCGCCCCAGGCCACCCGAGCGCCTTCGTTGCGGGCCGGGCCCGGGCCACTCGGCTCTTGGAGGCGGATGACGCGGACCCGAGGGTCCCGAAGGGCGTAATCATCGAGGACGTCTCTGATTCCCTGGGGTGAACGGTCGTCGACGGCGATGACTTCGAGGTCCCGGAAGGACTGGTCGAGAACGGAGTCCAGGCAGGTGCGGATCTCGGATCGGGCTTGGTGGATCGGAATGACGACGCTGAGCCGGGGCACGCGGTTACCCTTCGTCGATGGCCGGGCGAGGGCTTGGTGGCTCCCGTCCTCGTGGGGACTGATCGGCCCGTTCGGATGCGCCCGATACCCGGTGGTCCGTGTTGGGAAGTTTGATTACATAGAGTAATCATCGTGGGGTGGGGCGTCATCGTTCTGGGTGGTGTGTCGACCGGTTCTCGCCTGGAGGAGCGTGGGCGCGGAACCCAGGTGACGGGGGTAGGCCCCGATGGCCTCCGTTAGCCGACGAGTGTGCCCTCGGGGTGAGGCGTGCGGAGTTGCCCATTGCGGACGCCGGTTTCGAAGGCCTCCCATTCAGCCTTGGTGTAGGTGAGCGTAGGGCTGAAGGGGTTGGTGGTGTCGGTGAGGGTGAAGCCACCGTCGGGGAGGAAGCAAGGGAAGAGGCGTCTGTAGTCGGTACGGCCGGAGATGATTTGGTCGAGGAGGTGTACCCAGTCGCTGTTGGGGACGGTGAGGGTGGGTCCGTGGGGGTTCTTGGTGTCACCGATCTCGGTGAGACTGGCACTGACGGACCGCACCTGAACACATGTGGCCCCTGTGCTGCTGTAGCTCGATTTCGTCCAGCCTGTCATCGACTCTCCTCCAAGATCATGGTGATGGCCTCAGCCGACTGCACCGGGGATAGTGCCGCCGACTGGATCTGGTCATAGGCGGCCTTGTAGACGGCCAGTTCGGCGATTCCCTCGATGTAGATGTTCATGCCACGGCTGTCGATGTAGACCACCGGTGGCAGGTGGGCGCCCGCGTCGAGGATGGCGAACGAACCATCCAAGCCTGGGTGTGTTCCCGTTGATTCAGGGATGACCTGAATGTTGATGTTGGGTTTTTGTCCCATTTCGAGCAGGTGCCGTAGTTGTGTGTCGCGGATCTCAGGGGTGCCGATGACGCGGCGTAGAGCCTGCTCTTCCACGATCGCCCACAGATGTAGCGGCTCCTTTTCGCGGTGCAGTACTTTTTGTCGCTCTATGCGTAGATTGACCAAGGCGTCGATCTGGTAGGGAAGCAACAGCGGATTGACGGAAATCAGTGCACGGGCGTAGTCGGGAGTTTGCAGCAGTCCAGTGATCAGGTGGGTATGCCAGTCCTTGATGCCCACGGCCACTTCTTCCAGCCCCAGGTACTTCTCGAAGTTCTTGCCGGGGAGGTTCTGTTCCAGGGTCGTTGTGCGATTGCGTCGGGGGCGACGTGACTGGATGCCCAGTTCGAGCAGGGTGGGACGAACGTCCTCGCTCACATCGAAGACGTGAAAGAACCGCTGTAGATCGGCTTTGGTGACCGGAGCCCGGCCACGTTCGATCTTGGAGAGTTTGGCCGCGCCGAAGCCCATCGCCTTTGCTGCCTCGGCTCCGCTCATGTTGGCTTCGAGTCGGATCCGCTGAAGTGCTTTGCCGAGCAGAAGACGGCTGGCTATGGGGCCGTGCTGCTCTGGGGACATGTGGTGGTTCCTCCTTGATGGGGCCCTCGATGGGCCCAGTATCCCCTGTGGGCAGAGCCTTGAGCGAGTTAAAGGAAATTTCCTGGTTGATTTCTTGGAAACGCTTGCGCAGAGATCGGGGGCGGCTCAGGATGTGACTTGAGGCTCATGGTCGAGGGTGATGTGCCGATGACGAAAAATCGATGGGCTTCGTGCTGTTCGTGGCTGATTCAGGAGGTTGTGATGGGTGTTGTCCGAATACCTGGTCCGCGGCGGCCTGGCGGTGGCGGGGTGGGTTGGCCGTCCGCGCACTGGTCCTACTTCGGCGGGAGCCCGCAAGACGTCGCACGTCTGCGTACCTGGTGCGTGAGCGAACCCGAACTCTAGAACGGACGTGGGTTCTGGGTGGAACTGGTGGCCGGTGAGCTCGCCACCAACGCCGTCGTGCACACCGCCACGGGCGAGAAACACGGCCGGATGGGGGCTTCGGTCGAGCTCCTGGGGGAGCACACCGCTCTGGTCTGTGTCGTGGACCAAGGCGCCAGGGCGGGACGGTCGCCGTCCCTCCCACACCTGGTGAATCGCGAGGCCGGCGACGTCGGTCCGGGTGGACGGGGCCTGTGGCTGGTGGACCGGATCGCCGACTACTGGTGGTGGGAAGGACAACGCGGCTTCCCCTTGGCCATCCGGGCGATCATCCGCCTGGATCGGGACCCCTGCCACGGGCTGGACGCCTGAGCGAACGCCCGACCGAAGAACGCCCTGGGGTGGCGGCCGACACCACCGCCCCAGGGCTGATCGACCACCCGACATCACCAGGAGGATGACCGTGCGACACCCTATCGGCCGGCACCATCGCCGTGACCAGAGTCTGCTCGAAAGGCTCTGGGCCCTGTTCGCCCTCACCCTCGCATCGGCCCTGGCCTACCTCTCCAATCCGAACACGCTCGTACGTGCCGCGATCGAACCCGCGCCCGGGCGGGCCGAACGCCCACTTGCCCGGCCCCAACGCTCCGAGGACATCGGGTTCCTCGGTCCTGGACCATGCTCCTTCACGGCCTTGAGCGTCGCATTCCGCCGGGAGAGCGATGACGGCGACACCGACGTGATCGCGGGTGCTCTGGTCCGCCCCTACATGACCGCTTCCCTGTGGAACACCCCGACCATCCCCCGGCCGCGCCCCGCGTCCGGTGACCTGCTCGCCGAACCCGTGGCCTCGAATCCGCCGGAGGACCTCGACGATCTCGCTACGGCGATCCGCACCTACCTCCGGGTGCGCGGCCCGGCATCCGGTGCCCCGCCGGCGACCAGGTCGCAGCCGTGAACTAGGAGTACTCGCTTTCCTGGAGGGACAGCGCGGCCTCGAACAGGGTGGGCTCGCTCGTGGGCATGGAGTGTCCGAGAACCTCCAACAACTGCGGTTCCATCACCACGGCCAGTGATTTGGAGAACGAGTACGAGAAGTGGTTGGTGTCGTAGTAGACCAACTGGTTGCCGATCACGCCATGGCAGACCTCGTCCTGGCACAGGTAGTCCGTCATGTCCAGGAACCTGGTGTTGGCCGGGACATCCGTCAGGGCCTCATAAGGCGCTTGCGGGGCCATGGACGCGGACTTCGGCGCGGTGCAGGCCTCACGGTCGTTGCGGTCGGTGCACTCGGGCACCCGGAAGTCGAAGCGCGGAGTATCACGGACGGCGATGACGTCGATGCCCATCCGGTCCAACTGGTGCCAACGCTCCACGAAACCCTCCGGCACGTGCTCCCCGTGGGTACGGTCGGTGAGCGATGCCAGGGTGAACACGGCGTCGGGGGACAACTCCTCGATCTCGTCCATGACGTCGTCGTTCCAGTCCGTGCATTCGGTGTAGGTCTCACCCCGGTACGTCTGCTCCTCGGTGCTGAACTGGCAGGCGTTCTTGGTCATCAAGACCAATCGCCAACCGTGCCGGCCGGAAAGGCTCTCCAAGGCCTGGAACCAGTGCCGGGCGTGCGAACTACCGACCAGGGCGATGGTGTAGTCCGAGTCCAGGTCGCCGAACTCACACGAGACGACTTCGGTGTCGTTGGTGAAGGCGTTGCACCCCCGGGTCTGGTCGATCGTGTCCTGGACGACGGTGGTGGTGTCGGGGTAGATCGGTAGCTCGGGTAGGCCTTCGGCCAGGGCGGGGGTCAGGTGGACGGCGGCGCCGGGATAGGCGAGCGGGTTGGAACTCAGCTCCATGCGCAGCTGTCGGTCCTGCTCGATGGACTGGCCCCACAGCGAGCCCGCCACCAGGATGGGGAGGATGAAGATGACCCCGGCCGCCAGTGACCAGCTCGGAGTGCGGTAGCGGCGAGTCATCCGGCTGACTCCGCCGTCGACCAGTCGGCTGGTCAGCACAGCCGCGATGAACGAGATGCCCAGGACCAGGAAACCGCCGCCCAGGGTGGGTTCGTCCTGTTGGGTCAGTTCCAGGTGGACGATCAGAACCGGCCAGTGCCAGAGGAAGAGCGTGTAGGCGTGGCCGCCCAACCAGGTCAGCGGACGCAGACTCAACAAGCGGGTGGCGGACAGACGGCCGCTCTCGGCCTCGCCCGCACCAGCCAGGATGATGAGCAGGGCCGCCAAGGTGGGCCACAACGACGCGTACCCCGGGTAGGGCAAGGAGTCCCCGATGACGAACCCGCACAGCACCAACGCGATCAGCCCCAGCCAACCGGCGCCCCAGCGCACCGCCGCCGGCAGGTTCACCTTGTGCACCACCAGTGCGAGCAGGCCGCCCAGCGCCGGTTCCCATAGTCGGGCGCCGGTGTCGAAGTAGGCCCACACGGGTTCGGTGGTGGTGATCCACAGCGAGTAGACGAAGGATCCGACGAGTACGGTGCCCACGGCCACCAACGCCACCCGGCGCATCCTGGCGCCCGACCACGCGGCGATCAGCCCGGCGCCGGTGATCAGCACCGGCCACAGCAGGTAGAACTGGCCCTGTACCGCGAGTGACCAGAAGTGCTGCACGGCGCTGGCGGCGGAGTTCTCGGCCATGTAGTCGACCGAGCCCAGGGCCAGATGCCAGTTCCCGTAGTAGAGGGCGGCGGCGCGCACGTCTTCGATGACGGCCGTCCACTGCGAACGCGGGAAGAACAGGTAGGTCAGTACGAGGACGGTACCGAGCACGACGGCCCCGGCGGGGAACAGACGTTTGATCAGTTTGGCCCAGAACGCACCGAAGGCGATACGGCCCTGTCGTTCCATGGCCCGGACCAGGGACCCGGTGATCAGGAATCCGGTGAGCAGTAGGAAGACGTCGACACCGCCGGAGACCGTGCCGAACCAGATGTGGTAGACGGCGATCAACACGGCGGCGACGGCGCGCAAGCCCTCGATGTCGGAACGACGCCGAGGGCGCTGGGTCGTCACGGGCGTCGCGATGACGTCGGTGACAGGGCTTGGGACGGGAGCGGACACGGGTCAGCCTCGAGCTCGACGAAGGTGAAGCAGGGGCCGGCCGGGTGTGGCGACTTCGCGCGTCGAAGGACGGATCGCGGCGCCATGGGGAGATGCCCTGCCGAATCAGTATCGGCAACCCGTGGGTGTGCCCTGTGTGCGATGGGGCCCATGTTGTCGAGTCGAGATGAAATCGTGTGGACACGTATCCCTGAACTGTGCAAACCGGTGTCCTGGCTCACAAGGAAGAGAGGCGCCGTATTTTACGGCGCCCGAATGAAGTCGATTTTCCGATCGGTCCTTCTGACCGGAGAAGGACCGGTTCGCTTGGACGATGCTCAGCAGACGCGGGCCCTTCGCAAGTGTGCTCGGGTCCCTCACCCACCGACGACCGTCAACCGGTGACGTCGACGTTCACCTCGTTGCCACCGTTGGTCCGGGCGCTCAACCCCATGTGCGAGATCTCGGCGGGGTCGTCCACGTCGAACACGATCGACGTCTCGTGGGTCTGGCCCGCAGACAACATGATGAGCATGTCGTCCTCGCCGCCGTGGGCCCAGGTGGCGTCGAAGTGCTCTTCGACCCGCACGCCGTCGTAGGTGTACAGGTTCTGCTCGTCGCGCCAGAAGCTGGTGTAGTCGTTGCTGGTGGGCGTGACCTCCACGTACACGACGACGAACTCGCCGATCGGGTCGAAGCCGTGCAGACCCTCATGGCCCGTCTCGACGTCGGTGACGGTGAGCCGTAGGCCCTCATGCTCGACCGGCTCGCCGAGGCCGGGCAGGTCGGGGTTGGACCGAACCTCACGCCCCAGGCCGGTGCCGGTCGGAGCGGAGGCGTCGCCGCCGTTGCCGTCCTCGTCTTCGGGATCGCCGCCCGCGAAGACGAAGACGAGCAGCAGGACCAGGACCACACCGATCACGAACAGACCACCGCAACCCAGGCTGATCCACAACCAGGCAGAGGGCAGACGGGACGGCTTCGGACCACCGGGAGGTGGATCCCCGGGAGGTGGATCCCCGGGAGGTGGATCCCCGGGAGGAGGCCCACCGAAGGAGCCACCGGGTGGCGTGCCGCCCGGTGGCGGAGGTCCGTAGGAAGGAGGCTGACTCATCGGGGGCCTGCTTCTCCTTACCGTCGCTGAGGGCCGAAGGCCGTGGTGCTCGTCGCCCCTGTCGGGTCCGGGTGGGATGGACTGCTTACCGTAGGTCCATGGCACGACTGCTCATTGTTCACCACACCGTCTCGCCCGCCACCCGGGAACTCCTGGACGCGGTACTGGACGGGGCCCGTACCGACGATATCGAAGGGGTGCGGACCCAGGTCGCAGCCGCTCTGTCGGCGAGCCCCGCCGATCTGCTGGCGGCGGGCGCCNCCCCGCCAACATCGGTTACATGTCCGGTGCCCTCAAGCACTTCTTCGACACGGTGTACTACCCCGTCCAGGTGGACCAGCGGGGCCTGCCGTACTCGCTCTACGTGCACGGCGACAACGACACGTCCGGGGCGGTGCGTTCGGTGGAGTCCATCGCCAAGGGCATGGGCTGGGAGCGTCATCGCCCGCCGGTGACCGTCACCGGACGTCCCGACACCCAGGCGCTGGAGGCCTGCTGGGAACTGGGCGCGGTCACCGCGCTGGCCGCCCTGGAACGCGCTGAGGGTTGACCGAGGTGGGGATCGGCGGCGCCAAAGCGTGACGCCGGACCAGAAACCAGACCTTTGCGGCAATGGTCGGTAAGTCTGTGTCAAGGGTTGCCATATGGGGCGAGTGCGGCGGCGTGGCGCCCTGGGCGCATCGCGTCCGCGAGCACAGGATGGTTCTCGGACCGCGGGGGAGTTCCGTTGAGGTGACCTACTCTCCCCGCGGCCATCCCGACACACCGCGTGGCCGCCCACCGGCCCAGGATCGTCAGGTCGCGCGGTGTCCTACCCAAGGCCGGCGTCCGTACTTCGACGGGCGCCGGTTCTTTTCGGGAAGTGGGTCGAAGGGCCCCGGGTCAGTACCCGCGCCAGGACTGTCGGTCCTGGTGGTATCCGATCACCCTCGGGTGCATCATCGTGGATTCCTGGACGTCGCCTTCACGGCGATCCTTGGGGAAGACCTGCGCCGCATCCAACAGCGACTGGTCCAAAAAACGCAGCTCCGGGGCGTCCTGGGGAACCCGCAGCTCCGGTGCCCCATGGAGGGCACCGAGGTAGAAACCCCAGTTGCCGAAGGTCGGCACGTCCACGTTGTAGGGGGTGACGTCGACCCCGGCCTGCTCCAGGGAGCGGCTCACGCTCCAGTAGGCGTCGGGTGCGAAGAAGGGCGACCCGGCCTGGACGACCAGACGGCTCTCCCCCTCCAACGCCTGTGCGATCAGGGAATAGAACTCCACCGTGTACAGCTTCGAGGTGCCCACGTCCGTGCCGTCGGGCAGGTCGGCGATGACCACGTCGAAGTCGTCGGTGTTGTCCCGTAACCATTGGAAGGCGTCGGTGTTGACCACCTCCACCCGTGGATCCTGGAAGGAGTCATCGTTGAGTTCGCGGATCACCGGATCCGTGCCGGCCAGTTCGACCACCGCCGGGTCCAGGTCGACCAGGGTCACCGACTCGACGTCGTCGTAGCGCAGGATCTCACGCAAGGCCAGACCGTCACCGCCGCCCAACACCAGCACGTCCTCGTGCGGCCCCGCCATCGCCGGGTGGATGAGCGACTCGTGGTAGCGGTACTCGTCCAGGGTGGAGAATTGCAGGTCCCCGTTGAGGAACATACGGGTGTCCACGCCGTCCAGCGACTGGGTGATGACGATCTCCTGGTACTCGCTGCGGTCGGCGTAGATGATCGGGTCCCGGTACATGGCCTGCCGGGCGTCCACCTCGAAACGCTCCGCGTAGTAGTACGCCAGGCCCAGGATGGTCACGATGGCCACCAGCCCCACGGCCAGACCCGCGTACGCGAGTCTGGTGAGTTCGGAGCGGAACAACCACAGCACCACCGCCACGCCGATCACCGCGTTGAGCACACCCACCATGAGCGCGCCCTTGGGCAGCCCCAATAGGGGCAAGAGCAGGAAGGGGAAGGCCAGACCACCGATCAATCCGCCCACGTAGTCGGCGGCGAACAGGTCCGCCACGGCCTCGGAGGCCTCCTGCCTGCGGATGCGCTGGATCAGCGTCATCAACAACGGAATCTCGATACCGATCAGGGTGCCGATGACGAAGGCCAACAGCACCAGGGTCGGCTGGTAGGCCGACGCCGACAGCCAGGCGAAGGAGCCGTAGAGCAGCAGGATGGACAGGCCGCCGACCAGGGACAACAGCCCTTCGACCACCGCGAAGGACAACGCGGGCCTGTTCTGGTAGCGCTTGGACAGCAGCGAACCCACGCCCATGGCGAACACCATGACCGACAGGACCACGGAGGCCTGGGTGATGGTGTCGCCGAGCAGATAGCTGCCGATCGCGACGAGGGCGAGTTCGTACACCAGGCCGCAGGCGGCGCAGATGAACACCGCCAGCAGCACGAAGAACCGGGCCACGCGCGGCGGTACCGGGAGTGGCCGCGTCGGGGTCGGGGTCTGGGTCAAGGTACTGCTTTCTCGAGAAGGTGACGCGAGGTGAAGGGCACCTCTCCGTTTTTCACGTTATGAGATGGCCGCGGCCACCACCAGGGCGATGGACAGGTGTGCGGTCGCGGTGACCCAGGTCGCCGGGTGCCATTCGGGCTCACTGATCATGTGACTGACCCTGCCCGGAATGAGCAGGTCGATCAGTAGGAAGGACAGGGCCATCACGGCCAGGCCGATCAATCCGAAGACCGTGGCCGAGAGCAGGCCCGCGCCCAGACCGAGTTCGGAGTAACTGGACAGGATCGCGGAGACGACCACGATCGCGGCGCCGAGGGTGTTGGCGGAGACCAACAGGATGGCGTTCTTGTTGCGGCCTTCCCAGATCAGTTGGTGGAGCTTGCCCGGGGTGAGCACGTCGGTGATCAGATAGCCGAGCAGCATGATGCACGTGCCGACCACGCCGTAGCCCAGGGCGTACAGGGAGCTGGTGAGGATTTCGTTCATGGCCTTCTTCCGTGTCGGGGGAATCGATCGTCGGGGGAGGTGAGCTCCCCCGACACGGCAGACTACTGGCCTGAACTGGACCTACTTACCGAAGCCCGATCCGCCACCGCGGGTGTCGCTGCCGCTTCCCCCACTGTTGGAGCCGCCACCGCCGCCGCCACCGAAGAAGAAGAAACCGCCACCGCCACCACCGCCGCTGCGACCGTTGTCACAGTCGTCGGTGGGCGAAGGGCTCGGCGTCCTGTCGTTCGAGGCGTTCGTCCCACTGGCGCTGGTGGAGCTGGTGGCGCGGTCGTTCGGTTCACAGTCGGCGTTGTTGCCGCCTCCACACGCGGACAACATCAGCAACAGCACGGTGGCGCCGCCGACCGCGGCGAGCTTGTGTCGTGGTGTGCTTGCGGTCTTGGCCATGTCGGCCTCCATTCAGGGGGTCAGGGTCGTGGTCGTCGTCACCAGTTCGCCGCTCTGCGGATAGGCGTGCCAGGTACGCCAACGCAGAAAGGACCCACTGCCGGAGGTCAGGTGCAGTGCGGTGACCGCGAGGGGATCACCGGGAAAGGCGACGAGCAGCCCGACGGGGGAGTCGGAGGTCTCCTGTTGGATCTCCTCCACCCGACGGGTCAGGTCGGCACGAGACGACGACTCGATGACCGAGTCGAAGTGATAGTCGCCCACCCCAGGCAGGGGGTGCTCGGCGTTGCCGGGTAGCCCGCCGAGGACCCCCGGCAGACAGGCGACCGTCTCCACCAGTTCCCCCGACTCCGAGCGCAGGACCACCTGGTGGGAGGCCCCGAGCACGCGGAGTTCGACCATCAGGCCCGCGACCTCGACTGTTCGGGTGGCGAGGGGGTCGACCAGCGGGTGGTTCAGGGTCCAGACCAGGTCGTCGGCCTTGGTGTCGACGAAGGGGGCGCTGATGCTCGTACGCATGGGAGCATCAGCTCCCGGGGAAGATGGTGAAGGTGCCGGTTGCGATCTTCTCGCCGGTGGCGACCTCCCAGCTTCCATGGTCGAACCGCTCGAAGGAGAGCAGTTTGCCATCCGCGGATTCGTAGTCGGCGTAGTCGAGACCGCCCTCGGCCTTCAGACCGGTGGTGCCCTCGGAGCGGTAGGAGCCGGAGCCCTTCTCCTCGAGCTCGTAGGTCACGCCCTCCAGCTCGATGCTCTTGCCCTGGGGGATCATGGTCAGGTCGGGGCGGCCGGTCCACAGGGCCATTTCGACGTCGGGGTCCGCTTCGACCGAGAGCCAGCGCTTGCCACCCTCCACCTCGAGGAAGTGCTCGGACCAGGTGTATCCGCCCTCGGACAGGCGCAGGGTGCCGCGGATCCAGGTCCGTTCGGTGCCCCAATCGATCATGTCCCCGGCCTTGAGGGTCATCGGGTCACCGGCGGTGTCGGTCGTGCCGCCGCCGGCGGCGAAGGGGTCCTGGGGTGGCGGAGGCGGGGCGTCCTGCTTCTGCGAGCGCGAGCGCTGCGTGTAGATCAGGACTCCGATCACGATTCCGACGATGAGAATCAGTAGTAGCAGGAGTTCGATCACCAGAGTTCCTCGTTTCGCGGTGAAGCACGTCTTCGGGTCCCGGGGCGGGGGTGGTGCCTATGTTGGCTCTGACGCCGGGACGGGGATTTTGGTTCCGAAAAGCAGGGGAGAACGGGAACTTTCCGGTGGGTTGATCGGTCGATCAACGTCCGTTCTCATCGGGAGAGGGGTTTTGACCCTCTTCCCAGAGTAAGGGGAGGGCGAAAGTCAAAGGTCAGGGCCTGGACGAATGGTCACAGGCCCTTCCCGAGTCGGACGATCAGGCCTGGGGGTCGCCGGTCTCCATGGGAAGGGTCTCGTCCCCGCCCCAACGGCTCCAAGAACCCGGGTACAGCCGGGTACGGGTGAAACCGGCGTGTTCCAGCGCCAGGAGGTCATGGCAGGCGGTCACTCCGGAACCGCAATAAGCGGTGACCGTGCGCGCGGAGTCGGCGCCCAGGGCGGCGAAGCGTTCGCGTAGCACTTCCGGGGCGGCCAACAGACCGTCCTGGTCGAGGTTGGCCGGCCACTCGGCGCTGCGCGCACCGGGGATGTGCCCGGCCCGGGCGTCGACCGGTGCCGGCTTGGAGCCGGTGAATCGGCCGTGCACACGGGCGTCCAACAAAAGCCGGTCGGGGTCGGAGAGTTCGCTTCGTAGTTCGTCGGTGTCCACGAACCGGTCGGTGGGCCATGGCAAGGGAGTCCGGTGCGCGGGTTCGGTGGTGACCTCGCCCTTTTCCAGTTCACCCGACCATGCCTGGATGCCGCCGTCGAGAAACGCGGCGGGGGTGCCAAGGACACGGAGCATCCACACCAGTCGTGCGGCCACCGAGCCGCCGGCGTCGTCGTAGACCACCACCCGAGCGTGATCGCCGATGCCCAGCCTCGCGAGGGCTTCGGCGAAGTCGGAGGGCTCGGGCAGGGGGTGGCGGCCACCCTCCGCGCTCGCGGGGGCGGCCAGATCGGTGTCCACGTCGGCGTGCACGGCGCCGGGGATGTGCCCGTTCAGGTAGGCATCGCGGCCGGATCGGCCGTCCAGGTACCAGCGGGAGTCGACGAGGACGACCTCGTCACGGTGCGCGCGGAGTCGGTCGGCGGAGATCGCCACGGGAAGGGTCGGCTCTGACATGGCCGCCAGCCTAGGGCCTCGATGGGGGACGTGGCCTGCGCCACGGTGCTCAGGTGCGGTCGCTTCGGTGCACCTTGAGGATCCACCACAGGCCCAGGACGGGCAGGACCAGCGGAATGAACACGTAGCCACCGCCGAAGTTCGACCAGACGGTGTCCTCGGGAAAGATCCCGCTGGTGAAGACGCTGAGCGCGCCGACCACGAGGACACCCGCCATCTCCACGGAGACCGAGACCAGAGCCACCACTCGCGAGGTGCGACCCGCGCGGGCCAGGCCGACCGCAGCGATCAAGTACACCACCCCGGCGAACACGGACAGGGCGTAGGCCAGCGGCGCCTCGTCGAAGCGGGTCACCAGTTGGTAGGTCCCGCGAGCCGTCGCGGCCAGGGCGAACACGGCGTAGACGGCCACCAGGAGGCGACCGGGCCCGGTACGTAGGCTGCGATCGGGGTTCGGAGTGGTTCCGGTGCCGGGTGTGGTTTCGGCCTCAGACAACGGGACTCCACAGCTGTTCGATGCGCACCAACAGGACCGGCAGGATGAGGCAGGCGAAGGCGATCACGGCCGGGCCCCACTTGCTGCGCTCCATGAACCCCCACACGGCGCACGCGGGCGGTATGAGCGCGATCGTCGCCAGGTAGGAGACCAGCATCACCATCTCCTCGGGGCGCTCACCACCGACCATGGCCATGATGATCGCACCGACCTGCCCGAGCACCAACAGCCACAGAACGCCCACACCGATGAGGTGGGGGACCAGCATGGGCTGGTCCCGGAAGGTCGAGACGAGGCACCACACGGCCATCGCCAACGACACCATCTGAATCGTCATGGTCAACCAGTCGACCACGCCGCCTCCGCTCGGGTACTTCGGGGCGTCCGCCCGAATCAGCGGAGCGCACTACGAACTACGACAGACTGTAGTGCGCCCGGAGTACCGCCCCGTACCGCCATCGGGGTGACGGAGGGGACGAAGGACCGGCGTGATCGGTGGAACCGAGGTGGCCGAAAGGGTCAGCGTGGCCAGAAGAAGACGTCGGTGGTGGCGGAGACGATGTGCGCCTCCGTCTCACCGAACTGGGCGACGCGGATCCGCACCCGACGCCCCGCGGCCAGGTTCCCCTTCCACGAGTAGGTGAAGTGTGCCTTCCCACCCCTGTGCACGGGGCTGTCCAGGGGTCGGTTGCGCGCGATCCGCCAGCCACCGTCGCCGTCCGGTTCGTACTCGGTGGCGCGAAGTTGCACCTCCGCGCCGGGGGTGACCCCCTCCAGGACCACCCCTACGGACACGTCGTACCAGGCGCCGTTGGTCTCCTCCACGCCGACCAGCGAGTAGAACTCACCGGTCTCGTCGTCATGACGCCGGTCGAACGACAGGCTCGCCCAAGTACCGGGTGCCAGGGCCTGGCTGTCGTCCTTCTCGAACCTGCGGTGGCGCGGCATGTCGTCTCCCTCTGTGTCGTCGGGTGCCTTGGCGAAGGTGCCGTTGCGCACGAGTTCGTACGCCTTGTCCCCGGGACAGGACGTGGCGATGAAGTCACGGTGCCCCAGGACGGTGCCCGCGATGGAGGTATCGGGTTCCATCAACCACTGACGCAGCACGCGGACCGCGTTGATCTGTTCGGGGGTGATGGGATCGGTGGGTCCGGTGGCCAGGGTGCATGAGTAGTGGCTGGAGTTGCCACCGGGCTGGGCGGCCTGGGTGCGGTACAGCCCGCGCCCCTCGATCACGTAACCGTGTGGACAGGCCATGAAGGAGTTGCCGGTGAAGTACACCGTGCCTCGGCGGCGCGCCAGCCAGGTGCCGTTGGGAGTGGTGGGGCACCACACCGGTCCGTCGTGCGGTTGGCGGGTGATGGTGAGGTCCGCGGGGGTGACCTGGTCCCGGTCGAGCACGATGAGCCGATGACCGTCGAAGGCCCTGCGCGAGAGGGTGGGACGGCCGGCCAGAACGGCGGCGAACCGGAACGCCTCGGCGCACTGCTCGGTGGGCAGGACCAGCAAGCCAGAGCCGTCGGGGTCGGTACCGAAGGCGGCGCTCAGGAACAGGTCGAGTTGTGCGCTGGTAAGGCAGGACAGGAAGGCGTGTGCGGGAACGCGGCCGGGGGCCTGTTCGTACACCTTCGATGGGTCGGTGCCTTGGCCTCGACCCGAGCAGGATCGGGCGACCAGGTCGACCAGGTCGTCGGGCCACTTGGGTTCGTCGGGTGGACTCAGGTGGGGGGCGGCGAGCGGGATCCGGTCCCCCTCCTGGAGGGAATCACTGGTGGCCCAGGTCCGCACGGGTGAGCCGGTGGGGGAGGGGCGTTCGATGGGCCACCGATGCGGGCCGGTGCTCAGGGACGAGTGGCCCTCCCCCTCCATCCGGACCAGTTCGCGTGGCAGGGCGGGGAAGACGTTGACGGCGGTCAGGGGTTGCCAGACCGAGTGCCCGGTCTCGTGGTCGAGGGTGAGGACGAGGTCGCCCACGGCGATTCGCCGGAACGAGCGCCAACCGTGTTCGGTGAGGATCTCGGTCTCGGTGTCGACGCAGTAGCCGATGTCGGCCCAGCCACGGGAGGGGCCGGTGTGGAAGTCGCGGGGGCTGGGCCANGCGCCAGTAGGACAGACAAGCGGAGTGGTTCTGGCCGGCCAGATTCTGGTTCACGGAGTCGTAGTGGATGACCAGACCGGAACGGGGGTTGGCTCGGGAGGCGGGGGAAGTACCCCAGCCCAGATCGGACCTGGACACGTACTTGTTCGGTCGAGGCATACCTCTATTGTCCTCACGCTCGGCTCCTCTACGTGGTGAACCGGTGACAACGGGCAATATGTCCACAACGTCCGTTAAGTGGGTTGCTGGGAAAGACCTGGAAGCACCGAACGTGGGTGTGGCGAAGCGGGCGGGTACCGAACCCCGTGCGTCACGATGGAACGTTTCGACCCTCGGAGGTACTCGGTGCGCTCAGCCCACAACGTCAATGTCGTCCGCGAGGCCGAACGCAGGCTCATGGACCGCCTACCCGAAGGCACCCTCATGCGCCGAGCCGCCACAGGTCTGGCCATCCACTGTTCCCGCATGCTGCCCAGGGTGTACGGCTCCCGTGTCACCCTCCTGGTCGGTGGCGGGGACAACGGTGGCGACGCCCTCTACGCGGGCGCGAACCTGGCCGCCCGAGGCGCCTTCGTGCGGGCCGTGGCCGCCGGGAGGCGAATCCACGAGGACGGCGCGGCGGCGCTGCGCGCCCGCGGGGGGCGGATCCTGTCGGGTGCCTCGGAGGATGGACCGACCGACCAGGTGCGGGCGGCGCTGTTCGACACCGACGTGATCGTGGACGGGCTCGTCGGCATCGGTGGCCGGGGCGGGTTGCGTGGACCCCACGCCGCACTGGCCACCCTGGCCACGAACTCGCCCGCCCCGGTGGTCGCGGTCGACCTGCCCAGCGGGGTGGACGCTCAGACCGGGGAGGTCGCCGGGCACGCGGTCCGAGCCGAGGCGACCGTCACGTTCGGCACGTACAAACCGGGATTGTTCGTCGACCCGGGAGCCGAACGGGCCGGTCGGGTCCACTTCGTCGACATCGGGCTCGGCCCGGAGTTGCCCGGCGCCGACCTGCACCGCCCAGGGGCCGTGGACATCGCTCGACTACTTCCCGGGCTCGGGGCCGAAGCCGACAAGTATCGCCGAGGCGTGCTCGCCGTGCGCGCCGGTTCCGATCGGTACCCGGGTGCCGCCGTTCTCTGCGTGGGCGGGGCGCTGCGCACGGGTGTGGGGATGGTCCGCTACGGGGGAGGGGAGGAGGTGCTCTCCCAGGTGATCGCCCACTGGCCCGAGACGGTCGGTGCGCGCCTGGACCTGGAGGGTGACGACCTGTCCCCAGGGCGGGTCGCCGCCGTGGTGGTCGGTTCGGGACGCGGGACCGAGCCCGCCAACGCCGACGAGCTGAGGGCGGTACTGGAGAGCGACCGTCCGGTGCTGCTCGACGCGGACGCGATCACCCTGCTCGGCGCGGACGAGGGTCTGGCCGCCCTGCTCCCAGAGCGCTCGGGGCACACGTTGCTGACCCCGCACGCGGGTGAGCTGTCCCGGTTGCTGCCCGATTCGGATCGGGCCGACATCGAGGCCCGCCGCCTGGAACACGTGACCCGAGCCGCCGAGCTCTACCGGGCGACCGTGTTGTTGAAGGGTTCGACGACGCTGATCGCGCACCCGGACGCGCCGACGGTGGCCAACCCGACGGGTACGCCCCTCCTGGCCACGGCGGGTTCGGGGGACGTGCTCTCGGGTGCGGCCGGAGCCCTGTTGGCCGCAGGGCTGCCGCCCCAGGAGGCCGCCATGTGCGCGGCCTACCTGCACGGACGCGCGGCCGAGCTGGTTCGGGCAGGTGCGCCCATCAGTGCTTCGGACCTGCTGGAAGGGCTGCCCCTGGCACTACGGGAGGTGCGCGCGTCGGAAGGAGCATGGCGTGGAGCAACCGGATCGTGACGTGTGGTCGGTTCCCGTTTCGGTATAGAACGGGCATCCCCTTCCCCGGAACCGAAGGACGACGATGTCCACATCGACCGTGACAACGGATGAGCGCACCCTGTGGCGGCGCTACTTCGATTTCCCCCTGATCTGGAAGATGGTCATCGCCTTGGTCGGTGGCGCCGCCGCCGGCCTGGCGATCAACGTCTTCGACGCCCAGTCCTGGGCCCTGCCGATCCTGGACCCGCTGGGGCGGCTCTTCCTCAACCTGCTCCAGATGGTGGTCTTTCCGCTGATCGTCACCACCCTCATCGCGGGCATCACGATGGTCTCGCCCCAACGGCTGGGCCGGATCGGAATGAAGGTCTTCGTCTTCTACCTGGTGACTTCGGCCTTCGCCATCACGATCGGCCTGCTCATCGCGCTCGCGATCTCACCGGGTACCGGGCTCGGCATGCCGGGGGACGGTGAGGACGGGGCAGAGGTGCCGGCCATCTCCGAGACCCTGCTCAACATCGTTCCGGCCAACCCCTTCGAGGCCCTGGTGGACGGCAACGTCCTGGGCATCATGTTCGTGGCCGTTCTGTTCGGGCTCGCGCTCACCTTCATGCTCAACAGTCACGAGGAGCGCGTGGCCGGGCTCGCCCTGCTGCTCAAGCGTGGTGTGGACGGCGCCGTGGAGCTGGTCTTCCGCGTGATCCGCGGGGTCTTGGAGTACGCCCCGGTCGGTGTGTTCGCCCTGATCGCGCTCGTGATGGCCGAGACGGGCTTCGAGGCGATCGGTCCGCTCTTGCGGCTCACGGGTGTCGTCTACGGCTCGATCCTCATCCAGATCATCGTCTACGTCGTCCTGCTGATGCTCTTCCGCGTGGGTATCGCACACTTCTTCGCGGCGGCCAAGGACCCCATGCTCACCGCCTTCGTCACCCGTTCCAGCAACGGAACGCTGCCCGTCTCCAGCCGGGCGGCCGAACGGATGGGCGTGCGCGAGGGCGTCTACGGTTTCACCCTCCCCCTGGGCGCCACGATCAACATGGACGGCACCGCCATCTACGTGGGCGCCGCCACGGTCTTCGTCGCCAACGTCGCCGGGGTGGAACCGACCATCGGACAGTTGGCCACCGTCGTCGTGGTGGGTGTGCTCGCCTCGATCGGCACCGCAGGAGTCCCGGGTGCCGGTCTGATCATGCTGTCCATGGCTGTCACCTCCGTCGGTTTGCCGATGGCCCCGGTCGCGCTGGTCGCCGGAATCGACGCCATCCTCGACATGGCCCGCACCATGTGCAACGTCACCGGCGACCTGGTGGCCACACGGGTCATCGCCGGTACGGAGGAGGGCATGGTCCGCGATCCCGACGAATCGGAACCGGAGCCCTCGGCCGTGATGGAGGAACCGTCCAAGGAGACCGGGACGTGACGCGAGGTTCCTGGAATGGACGCCTGAAAGGTCTCCCCCGGCACGACGGTGTCCCGACCGGACAGGCGTCCTCCCCCCATGCCCTGGTCCCTCGCCTTGCTCCTGTTCCTGGTGATCGGCATGGTGTGGGATTCGTTTCGTGAGCGGGCCGAACAGGCCACCTTCGAAAAGCGGTTCGTGACCACGGCCGCCACCGTGGTCGGGTCGGTGCGCGCCGAAGCCGAGGCCCAGTCGGACTCCGCGAACCCCATCCGGGTCCGGTTGGTGGACTGAACCCCTCACTCAGGTGAAGGCGCGCGCCGCGTCCAGCCCTTTTTGGACGACGTCGGTGATGAAGTAGTCGCCGGGGTCGCGGGCGTCGCGCAGCAGGTGCACCCGGGACGGATCCACCCACATGAACTCGGTGTGCTTGCCGACCTCCAATGTGGGGCGGCCCAGGTCGCCCTCGACCCGGACCAGGTAGTCGATCTCACGGCGAGTGGAGCCATCGCCCGGATCCCAGTCCAGGCGGCACAGTTCGGCCAACACCTCGCTCAGTCTCCACCCGGTCTCCTCGGTGATCTCGCGGGTCAGGGCGTCGAGCATGCTTTCACCCGCTTCCACGTGGCCGCCGACGACGTCCCAACAGTTCGGGAACACCTTGCGCTCTGCGGACCGACGCTGGGCGAAGGCCCGTCCTTTCTCGTCGATGATCACGGCAGCGGCCACCCAGCGGTGGCCATCGTCGGTGTCGGGGAACTCGATCCCCTCGGCGACGTGTACGCTCACGCGTCCTCCTCGGTCTTGTCCGCCCTCCGGGGCAGACGCAGGGTCAGCAGTCGGGCACGGGGGGCCAGTCTCGCGGCCAGGTCGAACACCGCTTCGGTCCGGGAGTCGTCCTCGTCGAGTACGGAGAACAGGTTGACCCCCAGGTAGTAGGTGATCGCGGCGTAGGCGACCTCTCGGGCGGGCAGCAGCCGGCCCAGGGCGGAGCCGCCCACCACACGCTCCCACTGTCCTGCGATGAAGTCGATCCAGGGTTCGGACCGCCGACGGATCTCCTCGCGCAGCTCGGGTTTGGTGACCGCGGCGGCGACCAGTTCGGAGAACTCGGTGATGTAGCCGCGTTCCAGGTCGGTCCGGTAGATGCGGGTGGCGACCTCCACCAGCTCCTCGAGGGTGCGGGCGGGAGCGGCGAGTTCCTCGTACATGCTCATGCGTTCGGCGCTGGAACGGTCCAACGTGGCCAACAGGAGTTGGTCGACGCCGCCGAAGTGGTAGAAGACCAGCGCCGAGTTGGCCTCGGCCCGAGTGGCGATCGCCCGCGCCGAGGCCCCGGCGTACCCCTCTTCGCGCAAGACCTCGCCCGCCGCCGTGAGCAGGCGTTCCTTGGTCTCCTCGCTGTTTTTGCGACCCCCGCCGCCACTTCTGGCCATGGTCCTCCCTTTCGTTGGTCTTCATCATACGGTTTAATCATGTGATTAAACCGAGTGATTCAATCAGTTGATCAAGAATGAGGAGACCCCGTGCCAGAGTCGAACCCCTCCGATGGTCACCCCGGTGACGAGGAGGTCGCCGCACGCTACGCCGCCGGTTGCCGCGCCGAACCCGGCACCCCGCCCAGCGCCTGGTTCGAGGGGGAGCCCGAGGCCGTGCGCATGCCCTCTCCCGCCCGCTGGATCCTCGCCGGGATCCTGGTCCTGGGTCTGTTCCCCCTGCTGGTGTTCGTGCGGCTGATGAGTTGGGGTGGGATGGATCAAACCGCCCTGTTCTACATCGGTCTGCCCGTCGTCCTCGCCCTGATCGTGGTGCTGCTGGCCCGCCCCCAAAGCGCCCTCGGGGTGGCCATGGCCGTCACCACGGTCCTGCTGTTGCTCTCCGGTCCGCTGCTCGGCGAAGGGATGGTCTGCCTGGTCATCGCCGCCCCGCTGATCTACGGAGTGGTCGCCCTGGTCGCCTGGGTGGGCACCGCCCTGTTCGGCGGAGGCCGTCATGGTCCGCACTCCTACGTCGCCGTCCCGCTCCTGTTCGCCTTGACCCTGGAAGGGGTCGCGGGTCTGTCCTTGCTCCCCAGACAGGACACCGGTGTGGGCTCGGCCGAGGTGGCCGCCGAGCCCGAACAGGTCGCGGCCGCGTTGGCCGCACCTCCCGCCTACGAATCCCCCGAAGCGTTCTTCCTGAGCGCGATCCCCTTCCCCGAACCGGTCGAGGCGGTGGGGGAGGGCCTGGCGGTGGGCGACACCCGCCTGATCCACTTCACCCCGCGCACCACCCTGGCCTTGGACGACGAACCCACGCCGCGCCACATGGAACTGGAGGTCGTCGACAGCCGTGTCCACGCTGACGGCGGCCGGGGGGGCTTCGAGGTCACCGACGACACCACCCTGGCCCGCTGGATGGATCTGCGCACCGCCACCGCCACCTGGGAACGGGAGGCAGGCGGGACCAGGTTGACCTGGGAATTCGACTACACCCGCACCTACGACCCCTCCTGGTACTTCGGTCCGGTGCAGTCCTACGCCACCGACCTGGCCGCCGCCTACCTCGCCGACACCTTCGCGGAGGCCGCCCGGTGATCCCCGAGCTTCCCGCCACGCTCGTCCGCGGCCTGGGCCTGTTCCTGCCACTGGGGGCACTGATCGCCCTGTGCCTGTGGCGTGCGCCGAGTCACCGTGAGACGGCGTCGATGATCGTGGCCTCCGGCTGGGCACTGCTCACGCTCATCCCACTGAACCTGTACGCGGTGCACGCCGATTGGTGGTCCTTCCACGCCGAAGGAGCCCTGTGGCAAGGGCTGCCCGTCGACCTCCTACTGGCCTGGGTACTGCTCTGGGGCGCCCTGCCCGCACTACTGCTGCGCCTGCTTCCGGTTCCGCTCATCACCGGCCTGCTGGTCTGGCTGGACGTGATCCTGATGCCCCTCGCCGAACCCGTGGTGGTGCTAGGACCCCGGTGGCCGCTCGGCGAGGTCGTGGGCGCGGCGCTGTGCCTGGTCCCCGCGTCGCTATTGGCCTTTTGGACCCGGCATCGACGGCTGCTCCTGGCCCGGATGTGGGCCCAGGCGCTGCTCGCGTTCGGGCTCATGGTGGCCCTGCCGGTGTACGTCCTGGCCACCACGCCACCGGAGACCGTGCCCTGGCAGATCCGGGTGGAGCTCCCCGGCATGGAGGAACTCTCGATCCTCGTCCAACTGTTGGCCCTGGTCTGCCTGCCCGGGCTGGCCGCCGCCCGGGAGTTCGCCGTCGCGGGACGCGGTACCCCGCTGCCCTACGACCCGCCCGAACACCTGGTCACCAGCGGTCCCTACGCCTACGTGCGCAACCCGATGCAGCTCACCTTGGTGCTGGTCTACCTGGTCCTGGGCTTGCTGCACCCCGTGCTGCTGATCGGTGCGCCGGTCTGCCTCGCCTACGGGGCCGGGTTCGCCACCTGGCACGAGGACGGCCGGTCGCGCGAGCGCTTCGGGCACGCCTGGACGCACTACCGCGCGGGGGTGCGACCCTGGCTGCCCCGGTGGCGTCCTTGGCCGGGGCGGGCCCCGGGCACCCTCTTCGTAGCGATGGACTGCGGTATGTGCCGCGAGGTGGGGAACCGAGTGGCGGCGCGTCGACCCACGGCGCTGCGCATGCGACCGGCCGCCGACCATCCTCAGGTGCTGTACCGGCTCACCTACGAAAGCGCGGACGGTACGCGCTGGAGTGGACTGGCGGCGTTGGCGAGGGCGATGGAGCACCTGCACCTGGGCTGGGCCCTGACCGGCTGGGCCCTCTCCCTCCCGGTGGTACGCCCCTTTCTGCAACTGTGCGCGGACGCCTTCGGAGCCGGACCACGTCCCTCACGAATGGTGCCCGTCCCGCCGCCCCAGGCTCCTCAACCCCTGTCACCAGCCGATTCATGACGTTCGGCGACGAACGGAACACGAGTCCCCAACGCGCATGTCCGCGAAGGGCCTCGCGCCGTTATGCTCGTGCCGGGCCGCCCCTGCGCCGGAACATCACCGGACATGGACGGCCTCACGTGACTCCCACCCCCCGGTACGAGGACCCCCCATGGAAGAACAGGCCATGCTCGCGCGCGACCTCGTGTTGCGCGTCTGCGCCGGCCCGACCGAGTTCGACCCGCAGTGGGTTCGAACCGGGGGCAAGGTCACCACCCCCTTCTCGGTGCCACGGGACCGCAACCTCATTCGCGGGATCGTCGACGCCGGCCGGGCACTGGGGGTGGACCGTCTCCTGGTCTGCCGTACTCGGGCCGAGTTCTCCTACGAATCGGTCACCGAGGTGCCGCTGCACACCGACACACTCATCGACCTCATTCGGGGTTGGGGGAACACACCCACCGACTTCCTGGTGTGCGTCGAGGACTTCTCCGCGGCCGTTCTGGTCGCCGCCAACGAACTCACCATCGCCTCCGGTCCGGCCGACTTCGTCCGTGAGATCGTCGGCTCGGACATCCCCGGAGTGCGGGAGGAGTTCGCCGCCAAGGCGCAGCGGACCAAACGCCCCGAACTGGTGCGCGCCGCACAGCAGTACCACTGCATCGAACCCGGTGCCAGGCACTCCCGTAACCGTGGACCCGGCCCCGACCTGGCCGAACGCCTCTCGCGCCGGGCCGAACGCGCCAGGGTGCGCACACCTGGAGTGGTACGCTCCCTGCGCGCACTGCGTGGAGGCTGGAACTGGGCGATGGTCGTGGTGCTGTTGGTGGCACCGTTGAGCGCGCCCGAACTCGGTCCGGCCCTGCCGGCCCTGGCCCTCACGTTCGTGCTGCTGTTCCAGTTGGCCTTCCTGGCGCGTTCGCGCACCGTCTCCTTCGCCACCCTGCTTCGGGTGGCCGCCCTCGGAGTCCTCTTGGTGTGGCCGGTCGCCCTACTGGAGACCGCGATCACCGGAGTCCTCGGCCTGGAACCCTATGGTGCGCTCGCCTACACCTACGTGGCCGTCACGGTGGAGGAAGCGGCGAAGCTGTCGCCGCTGCTGCTCTTCGCCCTGGTGGCCCGACGGCGCGTGCGCCGTTTGGCGGCCGTGGACTTCCTGTTGCTGGGCGCGGCCTCGGGAGCCGGCTTCCAACTGGCCGAACGGCTGTTCACGGAGGTCTCGGTCCCCGGCCCGGGCTCCGAGGGGTTGTTCCTGCCCGGTGGGAGCACCATCACCGACCCTGAGGGCACCGTGCTCGCGGTCTTCTCCGGGCACGCCGTGGTCACCGGGTTGATCGGGGCCGCGGTGGGACTGGCGATCGTGGGACGTCGCCATGGTGGTTGGTTGTGGCCGGCGCCGTTCCTGGCACTGGGGCTGGTCTATCTGGAGCACCTGCACTTCAACGTGTTGCTGGCGGCCGCGTCCCTGGATCCGGTTTCGACGTTCCTGCATCGCGTGCTCGGTGGGGGAGCGCTCACCCCGTGGTTGTTGCTGTTGGCCCTGGTGTCCGCCGTCGCCATGGACCATCGTCTGATCGCCTCGGCGGCCCAGACCACGCCCCCGTTGCCGGGACGAGCCCCCTTGGCCCGGCTGCGGCGCTGGGCACACGGACGTTCGGTGTCCATGCGGGTGCGGGTGCCCGCGGACATCGCCCCGCTCTTTCGGCGTATGGCGCTGTTCTGGGTGGAGTCGCCCATCACCCTGGCCACCACCGTGACCGTGATCGTGCACGAGTTCGCCGTCGTCATCCGGGCCGCGCGCCGAGGTCCCGGGGTCTTGTGCGACACCCTGCGGTTCCTGCGCGAACGCCGGGCCAACGCCATGGGCGAGGTACGTTCCCAAGGACGGCCCTGGCGGCGTTATCCGTCACAGGAGGAACTGGAGTCACAGGCCAGGGAATTGTCGTTTCGTTTGGGACTGGCCGGAACCGCCACCGGAGCCGTCGCCGTGGCGGCCGTCGCTCTGGTGTTCCTAGTCGGCGTGGTTTCGTTCGGTTCCCAAGCCCGGGTCGGACCGGTCGATCCGGCGTACGCGGTGGCGGCGGTGGACCACCTGCGGAACTGGCTGGCTCGTGCCGGCACCGGCGGGATCGTGTGGACCGTATTGGTCGGGATGGCGCTGCTCAGCCTGCTCGGCATGGGCAACGGGGTACCGCACGCCCACCCGAGGATGGGTGAGTTCCTGCGCGCTCCGGGGGCCAACACCGGCGCGATCCTGGGGATGCTCGCTCCCGGTCAGGTCGGTTACGCCCTACCGGCGTTGATCGGTCTCGTGCTGCCGCGCCGGTCCGATCGGCTCCTCACCCGCTGACCCGGATCTTCTTGAGAACGGCCAGGTCGTCGGGGAACATCGGCCGTGCGTGGAGCGGCCGGGGAGCAACCGGTTCCTCGAACAACGCGACGGGGACCGTATCCAGGCCGAGGCGGAGGGCCACGGCGATCCGGTGGTTGCCGTCGAGCGTGCCGAACTCCTCGTTGAAGCCGAAGCGGAGCGGTGTCAAGATTCCGCGCTCGCCGATGTCGGTGGTCAAGGCATCGAGGTGAGAAGGTGTGTCCACGAGTGCGGAGCCGACGACCTCGCGATCGACCGCACGGTATCGCGCGACGAGAACGGTCGGTAGGTGGATTCGGGGGAGTGGCATGGGTACATCGTCCACGATGGTTCGAGCCCTCCGAGAACAGGTCTGGCGATCCGGTGGCCTCCCGGCCCGGTCCCGCACGGGGCGACCCCACCAGGACGATGACGAATCAACTCGGACCTCTCCTCAGTGGTGGATTCCTCTGAGCCCATTGATTCCGCCAGGCCCGCACGTGTATCGGGGCCGGAGAGGGTGCTCAACGTTTCCGTCAGCGATGCGTACCGGACCACACGGACATCATCACGACGGCGGGACGGCCGTTCTTGGTGAAGGTGTGATCGGCGTGCTCACGCTGAGCACGCTCGGTGAGTTCGGCGATCTCGGCCTTGGCTTCGGTGATCGGAATGGTTTCCATGAAGATCATTGTGGCGACCAGCCCGTATACCCACCATGACTGCGGAGGGGTTCCATGTTCAGAGGGGGTCGGGGCCGGTGCCGGTGACACCCACCGGAGGCTCGAAGGCGCGTACCGGGGGCGGTGACCCCTCGTACGGCTCCACCCGGACTCGGATCAATTGGCCCGTGCACCCCTGGCTCAACGAGGACGTGCCCTCGTCCCGGGCCAGGGCGTTCGGATTGCCGTGCGCACACGTCACGTCCGCACTCGAGGGGTCGTACCAGGCGCCGGTGGACAGCTGCACCACACCGGGACGCAGGGCGTCGCCGAGCACCACGCCGGCCAGGCAGGAACCGCTCGGTCCCGTCACCCGCACCACCTCGCCCTCCGACACCCCGGCCGCCTCGGCGTCCTTGGGGTGCATGCGCAACGGGGCCCGCCCGTGCACCTTCTGCGCGGCGCTGTGGCGCCCCATGTCCTGCTGGCTGTGGAACCGTACGTTGGGCTGGTTGGCCACCAGCACCAGCGGCCACTTCGACCCGTTCTCGTCCCGATCGGTCACGGCGGGGGGCGGGG
>NZ_ANBD01000049.1 GCF_000341005.1 Nocardiopsis alkaliphila YIM 80379
GAACGAGGCGATCGTCTGCGAGTACAGCTCGATGCGCCCGCTCGGCGTCCGCAACGGGTCGGCCTCGGGATCCTCGCGGAACTCGCCCAAGAGGGCCTCGTCCTCGACCCGGCCCGGCATCTCCAACCGGCCCCGCTCCCAGAACTCGTCGAAGTCGGGCACCTCCAGGTCATGGCGGGCCAACAGCGAACGCCACCGTTCGTAGGCCAGACGCATCCATTCACCGCTGGTGCGCCCCTCGGTGAACTCCTCGCGCACCCCCAACCGTTCGGCCAGGTCGGTGTAGGTGTCGTACTCGTCACGGGCCTGACCATGGGGTGGCACTACCCGCGGCATCGCCCGCAGCGCCAGGTCACCCTGGCTCGCCGCCATGTCGTCGCGCTCCAGCACGGTGGTCGCCGGGATGACGATGTCGGCGTGGCGGGCCGTGGCCGTCCAGTGCGTCTCGTGCACCACCACGGTCTCCGGTCGCCCGAACGCTCGGGTCAGCCGCTTCAGGTCCTGGTGGTGGTGAAAGGGGTTGCCGCCCGCCCAGTACACGAGCCGAATGTTGGGGAAGTGCTTGCGCTCCCCGTCGTAGTCGTAGGGCTGCCCCGGGTACAGCAGCATGTCGGAGATCTTGGCCACCGGGATGACCGAATCCACCGCGTTGTTCCCCTGGGGCATGCGTGGCAGTCCCAACGGGGTCGCACCGCCGCCGTAGTTGCCCATGGAACCGTAGCCCGACGCGAACCCGCCACCGGGCAGCCCCACTTGGCCCAGACAGCAGGCCAGTGCCAACCCCGCCCATAGCGGCTGCTCGCCGTACCTGGCGCGCTGCACCGACCAGCCCACGTTGATCAGGGTGCGCTTCTGGGCCATCCGCCGGGCCAACGCCCGAACGTCGTCTGCGGGCACCCCGCTCACCCGCTCGGCCCACTCGGGGGTGCGCGCCACCCCGCCAGGCTCACCACGTTCGTCGCGCTCGCCCATCACGTAGGCGCGCAGCCGGTCGGCACCGACGGTGTACCGGTCCAGGAACGCGGTGTCGGCCAGCCCTTCGTTGAACAGCACGTACATGAGGGCCAACAGCACCGCGGTGTCGGTACCCGGCTCCAACGACATCCACGTGCACTTGAGTTCGTCGGGGGTGTCGTCGCGCAACGGGGAGACCGACACGAACTCCACCCCGGCGTCCGAGGCCGCGCGCATGGCCGGACCGGCCGTCTGCGCGGCCCGGCCGCCGGAGGCGATCCAGGTGTTGGACACGCGCAGCCCACCGAAGCTCACCAGCAGTTCGGTGTGTTCGCGGATCCGTTCCCAGGACGGGGCGCGGTGCAGCAGGCGATCGGCGGCGGGAACGCCGATGATCCTCGGGAACAGCACCTCCACGGCGCCGTGACTGTAGGTGGTACGCGAACGGGTGTAGCCGCCGATGGTGTTCAGGAAGCGGTGCAGCTGGCTCTGGGCGTGGTGGATCCGTCCCGCGCTGCCCCACCCGTAGGAACCGCCGTAGATCGCGGCGTTGCCGTACCGGCTGCGAACCCGGTCCAGTTCGGCGGCGAGCAGGTCCAGGGCCGTGGACCACTCCACCTCCACGTACACGTCGTCGGGGTCACCACGCCGGGGGTCCGGTCCGGGACCGTGCTCCAACCAACGGCGGCGCACCGCCGGGCGCGCCACTCGGGTGCGGTGGTGCTGGGCCACCGGAGTGTTGGCCATCATCGGGGACGGAGCCGGATCACGTGGGTCGGGTCGCACTCCCACCACCCGGCCGTCGGCCACCTCGACCTGGTAGCCGCCCCAGTGGGTGCTGGTCGGATGTGGCTTGGCCAACATGTGCACTCTCCCCCATGATCCGAGCCCGTCGTCGCCGGGTCCGGAGCACACTCTACGCACCACACGATGCGATGATGAGGCGTGCGGGCCCGGACGGGACCCGTCTCACCAGCAGCAGGGCGCGAGCACGGAGTGGGAGACACGCATGGCGGAGCCGAGATCACGACGGTCGGTACTGGCGGTACCGGGATCCAACCCCCGGTTCGTGGAGAAGGCCCGCCGGTTGGACGTGGACGCGTTCTTCCTCGACCTGGAGGACGCGGTCGCGCCCTTGGAGAAGGAGGACGCCCGCACCACAGCGGTCAAGGCGCTCGCCGACGGCGGTTGGGGCGGCAAGGTCCGTTCCGTGCGGGTCAACGACGTCTCCACCGAGTGGGCCTACCGCGACGTGGTCACCGTGGTCGAGAACGCGGGCGCCCACCTGGACGCCCTGGTCCTACCCAAGGTGACCGCCGCCCGGGACGTGCACTGGCTCGACACGCTCCTCACCCAGATCGAACGCGCCATGGGGTTGCCCGTCGGCCGGATCGGTATCGAGGCGCAGATCGAGGACGCCAAGGGTCTGGTGAACGTGGACGAGATCGCGGCCGCCTCACCACGCCTGGAGACCCTCGTCTACGGCCCCGCCGACTTCATGGCCTCGATCAACATGAAGAGTCTCGTGGTGGGCGAACAGCCGCCCGGATACGACACCGGTGACGCGTACCACCACGTCCTCATGCGCATCCTCGTGGCCGCCCGTGCCCACGGCCTCCAGGCCATCGATGGTCCCTACCTACAGATTCGTGACGTGGACGCGTTCCGCCGCGCGGCCGGACGCACCGCGGCCTTGGGCTTCGACGGCAAATGGGTCCTGCATCCACTCCAGGTCGAGGCGGCCAACGAGGTGTTCGCCCCCTCCCAGGAGGACTACGAACACGCCGAGCGCATTCTGGACGCCTACGCACACGCCACCACCGTGGATCGCAGAGGCGCCGTCATGCTGGGTGATGAGATGCTCGACGAGGCCTCTCGGAAGATGGCCCTGGTGGTGGCGGGCAAGGGCCGTGCCGCCGGCCTGCGACGCGGCCGTTCATCCGAATCCTTCGAACCCCAGGACTGACCGGCCTCGTTCTTACCGCTCTCTCACCCGGGTGAGAGAGCATGGGCGCATGGAAAGCACCGCCACCGTCCTGGTCGCCGACGACGACAGGGCCATCAGGGAGTCCCTGGAACGCGCCCTCCAGTTGGAGGGGTACACGGTGCGCACGGCCGCGGACGGGGTCCAGGCACTGGCCTCCGTCCACGCCGAGCCCGTCGACCTGCTGATCCTGGACGTCATGATGCCCGGGGTGGACGGCCTCGGGGTGGCCCGTGTGCTGCGAGCCGAGAACGATCGCACCCCCATCCTGATGTTGACCGCCCGGGTGGAGACTCCAGACCGGGTGGCGGGATTGGACGCCGGCGCCGACGACTATCTCGCCAAACCCTTCGAACTCGACGAGCTCCTGGCTCGCCTACGGGCCCTGTTGCGCCGCGCCGCGCCCACGGCCGAGGAGGCCCATGGTGAGGCTCCACTGCGTGTGGGCGAACTACGGTTGGACACGCGCGCCCGCCGGGTCTGGCGTGGCGAACGTGAGGTGGAGCTGTCCAAGACCGAGTTCGACCTGCTCGAACTGCTCATGCGCAACGCAGGTATCGTCCTCGACCACTCCACCATCTACGACCGCATCTGGGGTTACGACTTCGGTCCCGAGTCCAAGAACCTGGCGGTCTACATCAGCTACCTGCGCCGCAAGCTGGAGGACGGCGGTTCATCGTTGATCCAGACGGTCCGGGGCGTCGGATACACGCTGCGCCAGGGGTGATGGGCGGTGCACGCTCCCCACGACCAGGACCGGAACCGCGACACGACCTGGCACGGCGTTCTGTTCAAACCACGTGACTGGCGGCTGGGCACCCGTTTCGCCGTACTGTTCGCCACGGTGGCCGCGGTCACCATCGCCTTGATCGGAACACTCGCCTACGGCGCCTCCGCCACACTCATCCGTGCCGACGCCGAGAGCGAGTTCGACACCGCGGTACAGAACCTGTCCCGCCAACTCGTCGTCTCCTCCCAGGCCAGCCAGGACGTGCAGGAGAACCGGTACGCCTTCATCGCCCCGGGCAGTCTGGACGCGCAGGTCCTAGGGCCCGACGGCAGCTGGGCGCGGCTGTTGGCCAACCGGCACGAGATCTCCTCCTTCCACCCCACCACGGAGGAACTGGAGGTCGCCCGAGCCGACGAACCCGGCATCGTGAGCACGAGGGAGTCGCAGGCCCACGAACAGCAGTACCGGGTGGGCACCGTCTCCCTGGGGGAGGGACGTGGCGCCATCCAGCTGTTGCAGCGCCTGTCACCGATCGAACAGATGGTGAACCGGCTGGCCACCCAGATCCTCTGGGTAGGCCTGTTCGTCGCTTTGTGCGCGGCGTCCGTGGGCTGGCTGGTGGGACATCGCATCACCGGACGCCTGGTCCGCCTCACCGACGCCGCCGAATACGTGAGCTCCACCGGTCGCCTCGACCCGCTCACCACCGCGCGCGCCGGGAACGGGGACGCGGAACACGAAGAGGTGGGTGGACCGGAACGGCCCAAGGAACCGGGCAACGACGAGGTCACCAGGCTCACCAGTGCCTTCAACGGGATGCTCGCGCGTCTGGCCCGTTCCAAGGACGAACAGCGCCGCCTGGTTCAGGACGCCGCACACGAGTTGCGCACCCCGCTCACCAGCCTGCGCACCAACGTCCAGGTCCTGGGGAGGGTGGATCGGCTCACACCTGACGCCCGTCAGCGGCTCATCGACGACCTCCAGGGTGAGACTCGCGAGCTCACCGACCTGGTCAACGAGTTGGTCGGGTTGGCCACCGGTGACCACGAGGATGAACCCCGAAGCGCGGTGGTGCTCGCCGACGTCGCCGAACGGGTCGCCGCACGGACACGGCGACGTACCGGTCGCGAGATCCTGGTCGACGCCGACGAGAGCGTGGTGTGGGGACGCCCCGGTGCCCTGGAACGGGCCCTGGCCAACCCGGTGGAGAACTCCGCCAAGTTCGACCCTCAGGGGAGGGCTCCGATCGAGATCCGTGTTCGCGAAGGGGTGGTGGAGGTCCTGGACCGAGGGCCCGGGGTGGAACCGGCCGAGCTCCCCCACCTCTTTGAACGTTTCTTCCGGGCGACCGTCGCCCGGGGCCTGCCCGGCTCGGGACTAGGGCTGTCCATGGTCCGGGAGATCGCCCATGATCACGGAGGTACGGTCTTCGCCCGCAACCGTGACGGAGGCGGCAGCGTCATCGGGTTCCGGCTGCCGGCCCACCGACCGGCGCAGGACGATGGGCCCACCCCGGCATCGGGATAGACGCGCGATCCTCCCCAGGGGCGCGCGTCCAAAAGAGGAGGGGTGGTCCCGGCCCATGGGCCGGGACCACCCCCTTGGTGCCCTGCCTCGTTCGGAGCGACGCCCCCGTCACCCTCCCGCGAGGCCGGTTTCAGTCCTCCTCGTCCTCCAACTCTTCGGTGGCCGAGACCGCGCTCTGCTCACCGAGGGTCACCTGGACGTCCTGTGGGGAACCGCTGCCCTCGGCGAGTACGCCCAGGGTGATCTCGTCCCCCGGCTGCCGGGTGCGGATCTGCGCGATCAACTCATCCGGGGTGCTCACCGTCTCACCGTCCACCGAGACCACGACGTCCCCGGTGGACAGACCGGCTTCCTCGGCCGCACCACCATCGGTCACCTCCACGACCTCCGCGCCACCGTTGCGGCTCGGGGCGATGGTCGCCTGGATGGCCGGGTAACTCGCGCTGCCCTTGGCCACCAACTGCTCGGCGATCGGACGGACCTGGTTGATCGGGATGGCGAAGCCCAACCCCACCGAACCGCTCTCCTGGGAAAGACCGGCGATCGCGGTGTTGATGCCCACGACCTCGCCCGCCAAGTTCACCAGCGGGCCACCGGAGTTGCCCGGGTTGATCGCGGCGTCGGTCTGGATCGCGTTGATCACGGTGGAGGTCTGCCCGCCACCGCTCTCGGTGGCGCCGGTGTTCACCGGCCGGTTCAACGCGCTGACCACCCCGGTGGTCACCGTGCCGGATAGACCCAGGGGCGAACCGATCGCGACCACTTCGCCGCCGACCCCGACCTGGTCGGAGTCGCCCAGTGTGGCCGGGGTGAGGTCATCACGACCTTGGGCCTGGATCACGGCGATGTCGGACACCGG
The DNA here is from genome assembly GCF_000341005.1 of Nocardiopsis alkaliphila YIM 80379. Classification (GTDB taxonomy): domain Bacteria; phylum Actinomycetota; class Actinomycetes; order Streptosporangiales; family Streptosporangiaceae; genus Nocardiopsis; species Nocardiopsis alkaliphila. The sequence goes on from NZ_ANBD01000049.1 coordinate 6,055, forward strand.
GTCCGAACCGAGGATCTCCGCCTCCGCGGCGGTGCCGTCGTTGAACCGCACCTGGAGCGGGCCGTCCTCGGCCGCGGCCACGACGTGCGCGTTGGTGAGGATCTGCCCGTCCGAGGAGATGATCACTCCGCTGCCGCCGCCAGAGCCGGTCTGGATGGAGACCACGCTCGGAAGGACCTGTTCGGCGACCTCACCGACGGCTCCCTCGGTCGCGGTGGAGCCCTGCTCACCGGTGAGCGAGCTGATGGGTTCGGCACCGGGCAGTAGGTAGGAGGTGCCCAGAGCCGCCACCGGGCCCACGATCAAGCTGGTGACCAGGGCGGTCGCCGCGGCGATGCCGACGATCCTTCCGGTACCGCGCTTCTTCGCCGCCTCTTCGGGTAGTGGCCCCCCGGGCGGACGCCCGAACGGCTCCGGGTACCGGGGACCGCCGGCGAAGGCCGAGGGCTGCTGTGGCCCGGACGGCCCGGGGGGAGCTCCTGGACCGAATGGCCCCGGCCCCGGGCCATGCTGTGGGGGCCCCACCGGGTGAGGGCCGGTGTGCGGACCCTGGCCGTGGAAGATGAAGGGGGCACGGTCGGTGTTGTTGGGTCCGGTCGCCCAACTGGGGGCGGGACCTTGAGGCGGGGAGAAACGGGGAGCACCCGCGCGTTCGGCCTCGGGGGCCGGTGCGGCGGATTCGTTCACGGTGGTGTCCCGGTCCGACCCCGGCTCAGGCCTTGGGTTCGGGTCGTCGGAGGCGAGGGAGTCCTGGACAGGGTGGTCCTCGGGGCCGATGGGGCGCTCGACACCCGCATCGTGTTCCCGGCCTTGACCGGGTTCGTTCGGCTGCAACTCATCCTCCGGCTGATGGGACGATGTACTGACATGCTTCATCTTGTGGGGCGTGGGTTAGAACAGGGTGAGAAACCGATACGACACGGTTTCGAGTTCATCCCCGTGCCACGGCGAACACTTTCCCCGAAGGCCCCTCCAAGGCGAATGCCCCACAATGTCCGAAACGATACCGTGTTCGCGCTCACACGCAGCGCCTGTGACTGGGAAGGTCCCACCCGTGATCAAGCTCGTTCTCGCCGACGACGAACACCTGGTGCGGGGCGCGATCGCCGCGTTACTCGGTTTGGAGGACGACATCGAGGTCGTCGCCGAAGTCGGTCGTGGGGACCAGGTGGTCGACTCCGTCCTCGAACACGACGCGAACATCGCGGTGCTGGACATCGAGATGCCGGGAGCCACCGGCCTGGAAGTCGCCGCGCGGCTCAAAGAGCGCGCGTCGGGTTGCGGGGTCGTCATCCTCACCAGCTTCGGACGTCCCGGCTACCTGCGTCGTGCCCTGTCCGCGGGAGCCAGGGGATTCTTGGCCAAGGACGCCCCCGTGGAACAGCTCGCCGGAGCCGTCCGCAAGGTTCACCAGGGTGGCCGTTACATCGACACGGACCTCGCCGCCGCCGCGATGGTCGGTGGTGAGAGCCCGCTCACCGACCGTGAGAGCGAGGTGCTGCGCGCGGCCGCGGACGGATCGACCGTCGCCGCGATCGCCAAGTCCCTCCACTTGAGGGAAGGAACCGTGCGCAACTACCTCTCCAACGCCATCGGCAAGATGGGAGCGGAGAATCGTATGGTCGCCATCCGCACCGCCCAGGACATGGGCTGGCTCTGAGAAAGGTCCCTCAACGGCCTGACCCGATCGCGGGGGTCGCCGTTCGGGTATCGGGCGGGAGAAGGTCAAGGCCCGAGGCGAGCACGCCAAAGCGAAGCGGAGGCGTTGGAACCACCGCCTAAAGGAACCGCAGGACCAACATGGCGGTGTCGTCCGAGTTGCCGCCCGGGGCGTACTCCTCCAGCTCGCGTTCGATCCGGCTGATCACCGCTTGGGCGGTGAGTCCGGCGGCGCGGGAGAAGATCTCCTCCAGGCCCTCGTCACCGAGCATGTCACCGTTGCTGCGCCGTTCGGTGACACCGTCGGTCACCGCCAACACCACCTCGCCCGGACGGATGTCCACGCTCTCGGTCGTGAAACTCACGTCCTCGAACGCGCCGAGCAGGGGTTGGGAGGCACCGAAGGTCTCCACCTCGCCCTTGGGGCTCAGACGCAGTGGCAACGGGTGGCCGGCCGAGACCATGCGTACGCGCATACCACCCACGGCGTCGGTCGCCGGAGTCATCTCCCCGTACAACATGGTGAGGAACCGGGTCGAGGTGTTCTCCTCCAGGATCGCCATGTTCAGTCGCTGCATGATGTGCGCCGGGGTGAAACCTTCCCTGGCCAAGGCCCGCAGGGTGTGCCGGGCCAGACCCGTGACGGCGGCCGCCTCCGGACCGGTTCCGCAGACGTCGCCGATGGCGAAGCACCAGCGGCCATTGGCGGAGAAAACGTCGTAGAAGTCACCGCCCACCTCGCTGCGCTCGTCCGAGGGGCGGTAGTAGACCGCGTGATCCACGCCCGGGATCACCGGTTCCTTGTCCTTGGGCGGTAGCAGGCTGCGCTGTAGCGCGGTGCTCATGGAGGTATGCCGCTCGTGCAGTCGGGCGTTCTCCATGGCCGAGGCGACCCGACGGCTCAGGTCGTCGGCGACGTCCGCCTCCTCACGGGTGAAGTCGTCGGTCTCGTCCTTGCCTATGGTGATCCGACCCAATGCGCGGCCGTGGGCCACCAGCGGGATGCTGATCGCCGGCCCGCTCGCCAAGGTGCCGGCCAACTGTTCGTCCAACCCCTCCTCGGCCAGCTCCTGTGGGGTCCACAGTGGCTGTGGTTCACGCTGCTCACGCGGGGGGAGCGCGGTGAGCAGCGACCTGAGGACGTCATTGAGGTTCTCGTCGCCGTGTACCACGTGGGTGAGCTTGGAGACCCCCAACTCGTTGATGGTGTGGATGGCGCACCAACGACCCAGACGCGAGGTGATGAGCTGCGCGGCCAGGGCGCCGGTCATACGCTCGTCCAGGGTTCCGGCGAGCAGGTCACTGGCCTCGGCCAGGAAACTCAACGAGGCGCGACGGCTCAACTCGACCTCGGCCAGCCGGGCTCGTTCCATGGGCAGCGCGATCAGGTCCGCGCCCTCTTGGAGCCGCTTGGCCGCGGCCGGGCCGAAGTGTCGGGTACGGGTGGAGGCCACGGCCAGCAGCCCGGTCACCCGGCCGTCCACGGTCAGTGGCGCCGTCACCAGGGAGCGCATCCCCGCTCGGGACAGGGCGCCTCGACCGGCTCGGGCGAGCATCAGGTCGTCGTTGATCGTCGGTCTGGGCTCGGGTGCCGCGGACGGGAAGATCTCCTCCGTGCGCACCCGAAGCGAGCGCCAGGGTGCCCCTCCGGTCAACCCGACCGCGGCCCGTACCTCCCACATGGTCTCGTCCGAGGTGGCCAGCGCGATGTAGGAGGCGTCCCCGCCCAGGGCCGAGGCGGAGTACTCCACGGTACGTTCCAGCAGTTGGGGAAGGCTGAGCCGGGAACCCAGCGCCGAGTCCAGGGCCGACCACGCCGGTGGACGCACGGAACGGGTGGAGCCCCTGCGCACCGGTGGTGACTCCAGGGAGGGGTGATCGGTGCCCTTGTCCTCGATCCGGAACCATACGGCCTTGTCGGTGCGCCCATAGCTCACGCCCCAGCTGGAGGCGATCGCCGAGGCCAGGGCGAGTCCCAGGCCACCACTGCGCTCGTTGTCGGTGGAGGGGGAGGTGTCCACCCTGAGCGGCCCCGCTCGCGGAACCGCGCGTTCGGGGGCCGAGTCGGTGACCATGACCTCGGTGAAGCCCTCCGAACGCCGGACCGTGACCTCCAAGGCGGAGTCGGCGTGGATGACGGCGTTGGTGACCAATTCGCTGACCAACAGGATGATGTCGTCGAAGGGGGCGGGCACACCCCAGGTGAGCAGGGTGTCGTACACGAACTCTCGGGCGGCCGCCGCGGTCTCGGGAGTGGGGGGGAACTCCCGTCGAGCGACCTTCAACGCGTCTTGTGCTGGCAAGCCGTCGGTGTCCTTCATCACTGGGCGCGGATTGCTGGTGGTGGCCCCTGCAACGATACGCGGGATCCGTTCGCGGGGGCTCGGATCCCCGGCCGTGGGTGTGGGCCGGGGCAAGATCAGCAAGCCACCCGTACGAAATGGCCGAGCCGGTTAGTGTAAGACGACACATCCGCTTCTTTCGGGTGGTACCTCGTGACGGATAGCGTGACGAGTGGTCACCAGGGGCGTGCGATCACTCGTGCGCCTCCCGTGTCCCGTGCTCTGACCCGGTAGGGGTCAGGTCCACCGTGCGGTGGACCGTGCCGGACCCGACCCGGTGCGAGGGGATCGATGACCGAGGTGGCGTGCGGGATTGAGGAGGGGTTCATGCCCGAGACGGTCACAGAACTGACCGACGACCAACTCGATGAGATTCTGAGCGCTCTGTATCGGATGCGCGACGGCGACTTCAGTGTCCGTCTTCGCTCTCGCGGTAGCGGCAAGCTCCGGGAGATCGCCTCGGTCTTCAATGAAGTGGTCGACCACAGCGAACAGCTCAGTTCCGAGTTGCAGCGGGTCGGCGACGTGGTCCGTGGAGAGGGCCGGCTCAACGAGCGGGTCATCGTCCACCCCGCGCGCGGCGCCTGGGGCAACAGTGCCCGATCCCTCAACCTGTTGCTGGACGAGGTCGCCCAACCGGTCACCGACGTGGCCCGGGTCTTGGACTCGGTCGCCGAGGGCCAGCTGAACCGTCGTGCCTCCACCGAAGCCCGTAGCGGTGAGCTCAAGGGCGACCTGTTGCGCTTGGCCACCACGGTGAACAGGATGGCCGAACAGATCAGCGGGTTCACCGAGGAGGTCACCAGGGTCGCCCGTGAGGTGGGTACCGAGGGCAAGTTGGGTGGTCGGGCCAACGTCCGTGGTGTCCAGGGGATCTGGAAGGACCTGACCGACAACGTCAACTCGATGGCGGACAACCTGACCAATCAGGTCCGTGACATCTCCAAGGTGACCACCGCGGTCGCCCGTGGCGACCTGACCCGAAAGGTCGAGGTGGACGTCCAAGGCGAGATGCTCGCCCTGAAGAACACCGTGAACACCATGGTCGATCAGCTGGACTCCCTCGCCGACGAGGTCACGCGTGTGGCTCGTGAGGTGGGTACCGAGGGCAAGCTGGGCGGTCGGGCCAGTGTCAAGGGCGTGTCGGGGATCTGGAAGGACCTGACCGACAACGTCAACTCGATGGCCAACAACCTGACCAATCAGGTCCGCGACATCTCCCAGGTGACCACCGCGGTCGCCAAGGGTGACCTGGGCAAGAAGATCACCATCGACGTCCAGGGCGAGATGCTGGAGTTGAAGGACACCTTCAACACGATGGTGGATCAGCTCTCCACGTTCGCCGACGAGGTCACGCGTGTGGCTCGTGAGGTGGGTACCGAGGGCAAGCTGGGCGGTCGGGCCAGTGTCAAGGGCGTGTCGGGGATCTGGAAGGACCTGACCGACAACGTCAACTCGATGGCCAACAGTCTCACCTACCAGGTCCGAAACATCTCCCAGGTCACGACCGCGGTCGCCAAGGGTGACCTGGGCAAGAAGATCACCGTCGACGCTCAGGGCGAGATGCTGGAGATGAAGGACACCATCAACACGATGGTGGACCAGCTCTCCACGTTCGCCGACGAGGTCACGCGTGTGGCTCGTGAGGTGGGTACCGAAGGA
>NZ_ANBD01000050.1 GCF_000341005.1 Nocardiopsis alkaliphila YIM 80379
AAGCTCGCCGGCCAGGCCCACGTGCGCGACGTCTCCGGGGTCTGGAAGGACCTGACCGACAACGTCAACTCGATGGCCAACAACCTCACCTACCAGGTGAGGCAGATCTCCATGGTGACGCGGGCGGTGGCCGCCGGCGACCTGACCAAGAAGGTCACGGTCAACGCCAAGGGCGAGATGCTGGAGCTCAAGGAGACCATCAACGTGATGGTGGACCAACTCTCCGCCTTCGCGGACGAGGTCACCAGGGTCGCCCGTGAGGTGGGTACCGAGGGCAAGCTGGGCGGTCGTGCCACCGTCAACGGCGTCTCCGGTATCTGGGACGACCTCACCGAGAACGTGAACTCGATGTCGCACAACCTCACCACCCAGGTGCGCAACATCTCCGAGGTCACGACCGCGGTGGCCGCCGGTGACCTGACCAAGAAGATCGACGTCAACGCCCAAGGCGAGATCTTGGAGCTGAAGACGACGGTGAACACGATGGTCGACCAGCTGTCGGCCTTCGCCACCGAGGTCACCCGGGTGGCGCACGAGGTGGGCAGCCAGGGCCAGCTGGGTGGACAGGCCAAGGTCGCGGGCGTCACCGGAACCTGGAAGCAGCTCACCGACAGCGTGAACGGGCTGGCGGGCAACCTCACCACCCAGGTGCGCGCCATCGCGGAGGTCGCCAACGCCGTCGCCAAGGGCGACCTGACCCGCAACATCCAGGTCGACACCCTTGGCGAGATGCAGCAGCTCAAGGACAACATCAACCTGATGGTGTCCAACCTGCGCGAGACCACCGCCGACCAGCGCGACGCCGACTGGCTCAAGTCCAACCTCGCCCACATCTCCGGCCGAATCCAGGGACACCGGGACCTCAAGGAGCTGGCCCGCCTCATCATGCACGAGGTCACGCCGCTCATCGGTGCCCAGCACGGGGCCTGCTACCTGCCCGAGGACCAAGACCACGAGGACGTCTTCCGGCTCTACGCGGGCTTCGGCTTCCAACCCACCGAGGAACGCCGGCGCATCGTCAAGGGCCAAGGCCTGGCGGGCGAAGCCCTCGCGCAGCAGGTCGAGCAGCACATCAGCAACATCCCCTCCGGCTACGTCATGGTCGAGTCGGGGTTGGGAGAGGCCGAACCCAGGCATCTGTACATCCTCCCGATCGTCACCGAGGGGCGTTCGCTGGGCATCGTGGAGTTCGCCTCCTACGAGGAGTTCCGGGAGATCCACAAGAACTTCCTCCGCCAGTTGGTCTCCCTGCTCGGCACCACGATCAACACGATCTTGGCCAACAACCGCACCGAGTACCTGCTCGAGCAGTCCCAACAGCTCACCAGCCAGCTGCGCGAACGCTCCAACGAGCTCCAGCGCCAGCAGGAGGAACTGCGCGGCATGAACGCGGAGCTGCGCCAGAAGGCCACCCAGTTGGCCAACCAGAATCGGGCGATCGAGCTGCAGAACCAGCAGATCCAGCGGTCCCGAAACGCCTTGGAGGAGCGCGCCCACCAGCTTCAGGTCTCCTCCAAGTACAAGTCCGAGTTCTTGGCGAACATGTCGCACGAGCTGCGCACCCCGCTCAACAGCCTGCTCATCCTGGCCCGTCTGCTCGCCGACAACGCCGAACAGAACCTCACGGCCAAGCAGGTCGAGTTCGCCCAGACCATCCACAAGGCGGGCAGCGACCTACTGCTGCTCATCGACGAGATCCTCGACCTGTCCAAGGTGGAGGCGGGCCGCGCCGAGGTGCAGCCCAGCGAAGTGTCCATCGCCCAACTCGTCGACTACGTGGAGGCCACCTTCCGCCCGGTCACCGGAGAACAGGGACTGGCGTTCGCGGTGGACGTCTCCCCGGACATCCCCGAGACGCTGTGGACCGATGAACAGCGGCTTCAGCAGATTCTGCGCAACCTGCTCTCCAACGCCGTCAAGTTCACCCCGCAGGGCGAGGTACGACTACTCATCGAACCGGCGTGGGAGTTGGAGGACACCGACCTCGACATGTTCGTGGAGAACGAGGAGGTCATCGCCTTCACCGTCGCCGACACCGGGATCGGGATCGCCGAGGACAAACTCCAGGTGATCTTCGAGGCCTTCCACCAGGGCGACGGTGGAACTTCGCGGCGTTTCGGCGGGACCGGCCTGGGCTTGTCCATCAGCCGCAACTTCGCCCGTCTGCTCGGCGGTGAGATCCGGGTGCACAGCGTGGCCAACCAGGGATCCACCTTCACCCTGTTGCTTCCGGTGCGCCTGCCCGAAGAGGCCGGGGACGGTATCGACGAGACGCCCGCCCTGAACAAGCCCGCCCTGGACACGCCGGCTCTGGAACAGGGCAAGGAGCCGGACGCTCGGTCCGAGGTGCTCGGTTCGGACACCGACCTCGAACTCGACCTCCCCGACGCCGACTTCGACGCCGTGGTGGCGGCGCTGACCGATTCGGGCGAGTCCGAGGAACCGTTGCCGATGGTGAAGGTGCTCAAAACGCCCGAACACGAGGAGCCGGGGGCGGACGAACACGCCAAGGCCCGGCCCGATCCCGAGCGGCGCGCCGTCCTGGCGGGGGAACGCGTGCTCATCGTCGACGACGACGTGCGCAACGTGTTCGCGCTGACCAGCGCTCTGGAAGCGCAGGGGCTGGAGGTCCTCTACGCCGACAATGGTCACTCCGGCATCGAGAAGTTGGAGGCCAATGAGGACATCTCACTGGTCCTGATGGACGTGATGATGCCCGAACTGGACGGCAACCAGACCACCCAGCGCATCCGGGAGATGCCGCAGTTCGCCGACCTGCCGATCATCTCCCTGACCGCCAAGGCCATGCAGGGCGACCGGGAACGCAGCCTGGCGGCCGGTGCCACCGACTACGTGACCAAACCGGTCGACTTGGACCACCTGCTGGACGTGATGCGTCGCTGGCTCACCGCGGGGCCGGAGGAGACCCGGGCCGGGGCCTCCGCCGATGAGCGTCCCGGTGACATGGAGCGGTTCCCGGACAGGCACAATGACGCCAGGGATAACCATGAAACGAACGGGGACACTGGCAGCATCGCCAACACCCCACCCGATGACTCGGAGTAGCCAGCAGTGACTCAGAAGGCCAACATCCTCCTCGTCGACGACCGTGACGAGAACCTCATCGCGCTGGAGGCGGCCCTCACCTCCCTGGACCAGAACCTGGTGCGGGCCAACTCCGGCGAGGAAGCTCTGAAACACCTTCTGGGCACCGACTTCGCGGTCATCCTGCTCGACGTGATCATGCCGGGGATGGACGGCTACGAGACCGCCGCGCACATCAAGCAACGGGAGAAGACCAAGGACGTGCCGATCATCTTCCTGACCGCCCAGGAATTCGATCGGCACCAGGTCTTTCGCGGCTACTCCTCCCGGGCGGTGGACTTCCTCATCAAGCCGTTCGATCCGTGGATGCTGCGTTCCAAGGTCGAGGTGTTCGTCGAACTGCACCAGCTCAAGGCACAGATGCGCGAACAGGCCCGCTCCCTGCAAAGGATGCTCAACCAGGAGAGGGGAGAGCCGGTCAAGGTCCTGGTCGAACAACTCTCCCAGCGCTCCCGTCAAGTGCAGACGGACCTGTCCGCCCTACGCGAGCACATCATCGACAACTACCAGGAGATCGACCAGCCGCTGGTGGAGGCCGTTCGCCGGGTGGACCGGTCGGCCTCACACCTGTCCACCCTGGTCGACACCCTGCACGGCCCCGAAGAATAAAGGGACGATTCGGGTGAAAGTGGCCCGAAGGCCTCCTCAGTCGGAGCGAGGCGGCAGGGCCAGACCGATGTGTTCACCGATCTCCTCGATCAGCCCCAGGTCGGCCAGGCGGAAGCTGCCCCGGTTGCTGCGGCGGATCAGGGTGAGCGCGCCCCGCACCCCCCGGCTGCCGCGCAACGGCACCGACAACAACGAACCCGCGCCCAGGGCGCCCAGGACCGGTGCCCGAGAACGCATTCGGCCGAGCACCGAGGGGTCCTCGATCAACGGGAACAACAACGACTGGCCCCGCCCCAGAACCTCACCGAGGACGTCGGAATCGCCCGGAGGTAGGGACGCCACCTCCTCGCGCTGTCCCTTCGGGGCGTCCGCCGGGCCGACGACCGCGGCGCGGCGGGCCTCTCGGGGGCCCTCCGGTAGGTCGCAGACGTCGATGAGCACCCAGTCCGCGTAGGACTCGGCCAACAGGTCGGCGGCGTCGGTCAGTGCCAGGCCCTTGGTGGGAGTGGTACCGCGCAGGAGCAGGCGGGTCATCCGGGTGAGCACGTCCAGCCGCCGGGCGGCCAACACCACCACTTGGTCCTCCACCTCCGGTTCGAGGGGGGCCGGGCCCTCTTCCGCCAAGCCGTTCATCGGTGGTGACATCGCCACCAGGACCAGCGGTTGGGCCTCGGTGGGCAGAGCCAACCTGGTCAGGGTCAGATGCACGTCCTCTGCCCATCCCCGCATGGCCAGTCTCGACTCCAGGGACGCGGGGCCGTCTCCGCGCAGTACCGCCGCCAACCACGACTGCATCGCGGCGCGCTTGCGCAGATCAACGAAGTGGGCGAAGAGTTTGCCGGTGAGGTAACCGGTGGCACCACCCAGGCGGTCGGCTCCGGCGTTGTTGATCCGACGGATGTAGCCGTCGTGATCCAGGAGCACCACGGGGACGCTCAACTCGTTGAACATCGCCCGCAGCAGGGTGCGGTCGTTGTCGTCTCCGCCGCGACGGGGCTCGGTGGCGCCGCTGTGGGTACGCGCCAATTCCGTCCCCGCCTGGACCAGCAGTCGTTCGGCGTACTCCAGTTCGGCGAGCGCGGCCTCTCCGGTGCCTTGGGCGTCGTCCGGGTACGTGGCATGGGTGTTGCGCAACGCCGCGACACGTTCCCCCAGCGCAGTGATCTCGCGTTGTAGATCGGCGAGGTTGTCCGACACGCTCACGGTCTCCCCGTCGTCTTCGAGGGCGTCTTGGCGGTGCCCGTCGGGATCAGCACCGGCACCGGGGCCGAGCAGCGAATGGCGGAACGCTCCGATGTCCGGTCAAGGCCCTCATGAAGGTTACCTTTGGTGCGGAAGACGGCACGCGCGGAGGAGGTTCATACGGTGTGGATCGAACACCTCGCTCGTGACATCGGTGCGCTGGGACGGGAGGAGAACACCGCCTCCGAACGCGCACTGGACCAGATGAGTCGGGCAGCGGCCCTGGGGGTGCCCGGGTGCTCGGCCGCCCTGGTGGTGCTCTGGCGCGAGGTCGTGGGCAAGGACGGCCTCCGACGTCACGTGGTCACCGACTACGGGGCCTCACACGCAGACCTCTCCGAGGCCTTCGAGTACCAGTACACGACCGACCAGGGGCCCACCGTGGAAGCCGTCCGCGAGATGCGTCAGGTTCGGGTCCTGGACGTGCTGCGCGAACACCGCTGGCCGCGTTACACCAGCATGGCGGTCCAGTGCGGGGACCGCTCCTCCATCACCCAACCCAGCAAACTCACCGGCGAGGGGGACGAGGACCGTGTCCTCACCTTCGGGGTGCACTCCGGGCGTGCCGACGCCTTCGACGAAGGGGTGGTCCCCGAACTCACCGCCCTGTTGGCCGAACACGCGGCGATGGCGCTACAGACGGCGGGACGGCGGGCCGACGCCGCCCGCGAGTCCGCGCACATGCGTCGGGCCATGTCGGCGCGAACGGTGATCGACCAGGCCAAGGGGATCATCATGCACGCGAAGGGCTGTGACGCCGACGCGGCTTTCGCCGCTCTGCGGGAGGTGGCCCAACGCAACCGCAAACGTGTGGTGGAGGTCGCCCGGGACTTGGTCGCGGAGAGTACCGGTTCACGGCCACAGCCGTCTCCACGCCGGAGGCGGACCGGCCTGGACGGGCGGTGAACGAGGTGGTCGTCGGAGTGAACGACCTGGCGACAACGCCGTGACGAGTCCCGAGTGTGACCCGAACACGTCATGATGGGGGTCCGGGTCCGCCCGGCGCACGTGAACGACAAGGAGAACGACCGTGAGGTCAGACATCTCGATCCGCAGTGAGGATGGTGTCGCCGTCGTGACACCCGTGGGTGAGATGGACGCGGTCACGTCCCCCGCCTTGGCCCGGGTGTTGGACGAGGTCCTGTCCGAAGTCCCCAAGGGTGTGGTGGTGGACCTGGCCAAGGTGGGTTTTTGTGACTCCCGGTGCATCGGGGTGCTGGTCGCCGCCTTTCGGCAGGCCAGGGACCTCGACATCGGGTTCGTCGTGACCGAACCCCAGCAGCAGGTGAATCGGTTGTTCGTGATCGCGGGGATCGACCAGGTCATCCCGATCAAGGCTCGAACCAATGACGCGGTGGTCGATCTCAAGGGCTGAGCGAGACGCCGCACAACCCTTCGTCGCCGTCGCCGGAGTCCGACCTCGGGGTACGGTCCATGAAGTGCAATCGGATCAGTGAACCTTCCTCATCCCCGCAGATCTCCATGTATTCGCAGATCTGCCGGGTGATCCATAACCCGTACCCACGCGGACGCAGACCTTCGGCGGGGCGATAACCGGCCAGCGGGTCGGTGAGCCCGCCGTGTTCGTCGAAGACGTCGCACACCCACCGGTCAGGCCCCCGCCACACCTGCACGGTGCCCTTGCCCGCGCCGTGTTCGAGCACGTTGGCGGCGAGCTCGTTCACCGCCATCACCAGGCCGTCGGTACGGTCCGGAGGGAACCCCAGGGCGTGTCCCAGGGCCTCGACGTCCAGACGCAGTCGGGGAAGGGATGGATGGACCTCCAACCGGTGCACCGGTCCGGTCACGGGCAACGGCTCGGGTGTCCGGGGACGATCGCCGAAGACCGCGGTTCCCCGGTAGGCGGGGTTGGGGCGGGGCCCGTGCTCGTCCACGAGGGTGGGGTGGGTGGCCAGCACCGCCGCACGTGCGTCCGGAGTGAGCCTTGGTTCGTCATGGACACACAGCAAGCGCATCCGTGTCGGAGCCAGCGCCGTATCCAGTACGGATTCCAACCGGTGCCACTCCCTGGCCTCCATCACGCCGCCAACGTCCGTGGGCGGCTCCGCCACCACACTGACGGTTTCGTGCAGCAGGGACATACGGTGCAGTGCGGCCAGGGTACGGCCGGGGGCGTCATAGAGGGAGCCCTGGTCGATGACACGGACCCGGCCGCGCTCCTGAGGGCTGAGCCCATTGAGGAGCGCGGCCGGATCGGCCACGGCGAGCACGGTGTGCCCTGCTTCGCGTACGGCGGAGCGGAGCCGTTTCCGCGTCACCTCGTGGAACCGTCTCCCACGGCGAAAGAGCAGCCCCTGGTGTTCGAAGGTCATGGTCGTCGCAGAACGTTCAGTTCGAGGCACCGGATAGGAGGAGTTCGGTGTCCTCCTCTTCGGCGGCGGCCCGCCCGGCCTGCGTCGGTCGGGAACGTTCGTAGGCGATCTCGGTCTCCACGGCGATGCGCTGCCAGGTGAAGCGGGAGCGAGCACGGTCGACGGCGGCGATGCCATAGGCGGTGCTCATGGTGGGCGTGTTGAGAACGGCGCGGACCGAGCGGGCGACCTCGTCGGGCCGTCCGAAACGCATGAGCACACCGCTGGTGCGGTGCAGAACCGCGCCGGGCACGGCGCCCGTGGCTGTGGCGACGACGGGCAGGCCGCAGGCCATGGCCTCCAAGACCGCACCGCCGTAGGGGTCGTAGGAGGCGGCGGAGACGTACACGTCGGCCGAGCGCAATAGACGGGGAAGCTCCTTGCGCTCCACCGGGCCGGTCAGGTGTACACGGTCGTCCACTCCGGCCTCCTTGGCCAAGAGTTCGATCCGGCGAGCGTTCTCGTCGAGGGCGACCGACCGGTCCTCGGTGCTGGAGACCAACAACAGTTCGGCCTCGGGAAGGCGGACCATCGCCTCCACCAGACGTTCGGCGCCGCCGGCCTCGGTCAGCGAGGTCACCGAGATCAGCCGGGGACGCTCCTCGCGGCGGGTGTTCCATGGCTCGGCGGAGGCGCTGCCCTCGACACTGAAGTGGTCGGAGTCCACACCGAACGGCACCACGCTCACCTGGTGGCGGGGCACGCCCAGGCGGGCCAGTTCCCCCTGTTGGTCGGTGGAGTTGACCAGGACGTGGTCGGCGCGGGAGGCCAGGATCGTCTCCATGCGGGCGCGGTCGGGTCGGTGCGCGAGGCCGGAGCGTTGCTCGCTGGCGTTGAGGGAGTGGAAGGTCTGCACGATGGGCGCCCCGCTCCGGTCCCTCTCGCCGTGCGCTTGGGCGTGGAGCGCGGCCAGCCCGCTGGTCCAGCCGATGGCGTGCAGGACGTCGGGAGCGTCCTCGGCGAGCAAGGTGGACAGGGCGGTGCCGAAGAGGCCGGTGTGCTCGGCGTGCTCGGTCTCATCCAGTACTCGGGCGGGTCCGGCGTCCAGGTAGCTGACGGAGACTCCGCGGGCCATCCGGGTGCGACCCTCGGGCTGGTCGGGGGCACTGCGACGGACGTAGACGGTCACCTTGTGACCGCGCTTGGCGAGCTGACGGGACACGGCGCACACGTGCAGACTCGCGGGGCAGGCGGGCTCGCCCCGGTGGGCGGGCAGAGGATTGGCGTGTTCGGCGATCATGGCGATCTTCACTGGGCAGCACTCCTTGGACACGGTCACGGTGTCCGTCGTGGGCGGTCCCGGGGGACTCCGGAGCGGGGAGTCGGAATCCTTCCGGGAATGGCTGGTCCGGCCCCGTGCCCTGCGGCCACCGGTGCTCCGAGGACGGAATCACCGGACGCCGTTGGGCACGGGGCGGGGGCATCAGACGAGTAGGAAGGGAACGGGCCCGGGCCTCGAACATGAAGGACTCCGGGCAGCACGCGGCACCGGGCGCACGCAGTACGCACGGAACGCGGGTTCTGGAATGAAGGGAACCGAGGGAGCGACGCATGACAGACCACACCAAACGACCGTCGAGAGAGACTGGAAGCCACCGGGCGCACCTGTACTCAGGGCTCGCGCGGGGCGGGTCGTGTGTGTCTGCGTCTTAGACACCCAACGGTCTTCATTGTGCCAGAGACTTGGCGGGCCGACAACGCGCCATTGACCCCGGGATGGGCCTGAAACCTGATCGGCCGGCCGGTACCGGCCCCGGGCCTTGGTGTCGGGAGGGCGTCTGGACCGCGGATTCATCTGACCCGCCCTTGGGCACTGTTGGTCGGCTTCGGGCACCGCTAATGTCGGACCGGAACCGGGCCGGGGCGCGATACCCCTCCCAGACCCCACCGTCACCACGCTTTCGGCGGTGGAAAGCGGGGTGGGAACTGCACATCCGGGTGTTTTCCGCCATGATGTACGCGGATTTTGACCGACTCCGGCGGTGGCTCGGTACGGTTGCAGAATCCAGACGTTGAACAGGACTCGACCAAGTCCGACGCGGGGCGTCGGGTAACCGGCCACGGCCGACGAAACGGGAGGAAGGGCGTATGGGTGTCGCTGGTGGGGAAGTCATTGTCACGGCCCTCACACACCGGGGCGCTATCCGCCCCGCCAATGAGGACTCCGTGGTCATGGGTGCTCTCACCGTCGCCAGCGCGAACATGACCTCCCCGGTCCGCTGTGCGCTGCCGGTGAGTGAACCGGTCATTCTCGCGGTCGCGGACGGCATCGGTGGCCAGGCCGCCGGCGAGATCGCCTCCGAGCACGCCGTACACCGCATGGCCGAGATGGGACCGCGTCTGAACACCTCGGACGAGATCGGCCAACTCCTCACCCACATAGACGAGGAGATCAAGGACCACGCCTCCCAGCATCCCGAGTTCTCGGGAATGGGCACCACCGTCGCCGGGATCCTGCTCAACAGTGACGGAAACTTCTGGTTCAACGTCGGAGACTCGCGGACCTATCGACTGGAGGGAAGGCGCCTGCGTCAACTCTCCGAGGACGATTCCCCGGCCTTGCCGCCCTCCGAGGACGGCCGACCCGTCACCACCAACTTCATCACTCAGTCCCTGGGCGGCAGTTCGGGGGGGTCGATGGTCCCCCACGTGGGCCGTGACGAGGCCGCCGATCCCAGCGCCTGGCTCATGTGCAGTGACGGTCTCTCCGACCTGGTGCTGTTGGAGGAGATGGAGCGCATCATCGCCGAGGCCGGCAGTGACGAGGCCGCCGTGCACGCTCTTTGGCAGGCGGCCATGAGTGCCGGAGGCAAGGACAACATCAGTATCCTGCTGGCCCGCCGCCACTAGGGGAATGGTGAAGGGCCCATTCACGGTGTGTGTGAACGGGCCCCTTGTGTCGTCCGTGGACCGTGGTTACTCGGTGGAACCCGGACGCTTGCGCATCCGGACCACCAAGATCACGATCAAACCGATGACGGCGAGTGTGGCGACGCCACCGAGCAGGAGCATGGTTCCCGATCCGCTCTCGGCCGCGGGTTCCTCGGCGGCGGCCGGGGATTCCTCGACCTCCTCGGCCGGCTGTTCGGTCTCGGTGGGCTCTTCCTCCTCCTCGACTGGCTCCTCCGGGGCGGCCGCGGTGATGGCCTCCTCGGTCACCGTGAAGGTGAGGGTGTCCTGGATCGGGTGGCCGTCGGAGGAGACCACGCGGTAGGAGATGTCGTACTCACCGGCCTCGTCCAGCGGGGCCAGGTCCACGGACACGTTCGGACCGTCGAAGGTCAGCTCACCGTCCTCGTACTGGGTCTCACCGTCGGGGCCGGTCACGACGATCGCGCTGCCGCCACCGCCTTCCGCCGGAGAGTTGTTGAAGGTCAGCAGGACCTCCTCGGGAACGGTCTCCAAGGTGGCGCCGTCCTCGGGGTCCGAGGCGATGAGGACGTCGTGGGCGAGGGCGGGGGAGGGCGCCAGCAGCAGGGCCGCCGCGGCGAGGGGGGTGATCAGGGTTGCGGTGCGGAGCTTTCTCATGCTCTCTCCAAGGCCGTGGGTGCGGTTCGTGGCCGGAGGGCACGTATCGGGCCGTGCTCGTCCGGGTTCTCTTCGGGGGTGCCCCGAGGCGTCGTGTACGGGGGTACTACGACGGCAGGAGGTGGGGCGTGGGCGAACCGGGAGGCCCGCGTGGCCTGTACGCACGGGGTGCGGGCGAAGAGTACGCGCTGAACGGGGGCACGGTGTAGACCCGTTCGGGCGGCTCGAAGGGCGGGCCGGTGACCTGTAGGGGCCGGGGCAGGGCCCGGGAGACGACACCGGCCAAGAACCACAGGGCCGACTCGCCGTGGGCGAGCAGCGCGGAGGCGAACAGGGCCGCCCACAGGTGTGCGAACAGCATGCCCGGAGCGAGGCCGAGGAGGTGGGTGGATGACCCGTGCTCGCCGTGGCCGTGACCAGGGGGCGCCGCACCGGGGTCGACCATCACCTGGAGGATCAGGTGCGAGGCGACCTGCGCGAGGGCCATGACGGCGAAGATGTCCCCGAAGCCCCGCATGGTCTTGGTGAAGCGCCAGAGGAGGCCGAAGAGGAACAGCGTGGCCAAGAGGAAGCCCTCGACCCCGGCGGGGATCTCGGCCCACTGGTTGTGACCGTTCCAGGCCAGCCCCGAGCACGCGAAGGCGAGGAACGCCGTGCGCGTAAGACGGAGTATGCCGTGAGCGGGTCGCATCATAGTGAACCTAGGCCGTGCTCCCCGGGGGTCGCAAGGCCCGGGGCCGCAAGGCCCGGAACACGGGGAAGCCACCGGGCGCGTGAGGCACCCGGCGGCTTCGCCCATGGCTATCCGGCCGGTACCAGTTCGCGGCGCATGTAGCGACGCTGCTCGGGGGTGGTGCCACCCCAGACTCCATGAGCCTCACCGGCGCGAAGGGCCCACCGCAGACATTCTGGGCGAACAGTGCAGCTGCGGCAGATCGAGAGGGCCTGCTCCGTGTCGACGCGGCCGATCCCGGTGCTGCTCACCGGAAAGAAGATCTCGGGGTCGTAGGAGCGGCAGTTCCCCTGCTCGACCCAATCCTCACTCTCGTGATACAGGCGGTTCACGGGCGCCTCCGATCCCTGGTCAGTGATCCCCACCGAGCGGTCCGCGTGGGGCGGTGAAGTTCGTGGCCGCGCCGCGCCAGGGGCTCGTGACCACCATGGACCGCGGCGAAGCGTTGCGACCAATTGTAGTACTACATGAGGTCGTACTACACGGAGTCTGCTCCAAAATTCGTAAATCATCAAGGACGTTCGCCCCAGGGGAGAAGGCCGAGGGTTCTCGTTATCAGAGCGAGACATGGCCGGCGTGGATCCGTGATGCGGCGTGTCGCGGTGAAAAAAGACGATTCTCTTGTGCGTGGAGGGCTTTCGTCACATGGTCGCGTGCCCTGTGACGTGCGCGGTGATGCTTTGGGGGCGTTATGTCGCGAGCTTCCCACCGAATTGATGTGACTTAACACACGCTTTATCTCGCCTCTGGAGGCTCTATGTTTGACCCTGAGGCCTGTATTGGAAGCCCCGAAGTCAGGGAGTCGACCCGACGCGGCCCGGGTGGCCGCCACGGTCGAATACCCAGACGGACTAGGGGGGATCAGGGCCTTGGGCCACCACCGATCGCCACTCTAGGGCACGGGGCGCGATGGCCTCGAACGGCAAAATATACGGGCCATACCCGATGGGAATCAGCGTAAACATCTACGCGAAATCTCGCTGAAACGAGCTTGACCTTCGTTCGCTAAATTCGTTCGACGTGCCACATCTACGAACGAACCTCCAAGCACGCGACCGAAACGACGTCGGGGCTCAGAGCCCACAGACCGCCGAGGGCGCGGGCCATGAGGGCGTGCGTCTTTCGCACCCTTCCCCGGAGGACGGGCCGCACATGTGGCGGTTGGCCGGCGCGACGGGGATGGACGTGAACTCTCCGTACGCCTATACGCTGTGGTGCCGGGACTTCGCCACGACCAGCGTCGTGGCCCGGGACGCCGACGGTCGGGTGGCGGCCTACGTCACTGGTTACGTCCGTCCCGACAGCCCGGACACGTACTTCCTCTGGCAGGTGGCCGTCGACTCCGCGTACCGCGGTCAGCGGCTGGCCCGTCGGATGCTCGACTTCATCGGCGACGCGATCGCCGAGCAGGGTTTGCAGTACCTCGAAGCGACCGTCACGCCGGACAACGCGGCCTCCCGTGCCCTCTTCGCGTCCTTCGCCAGAGACCGAGGCACCGAAGCCGTATGGAGCCCGCTCTTCGCGGAGGAACACTTCCCGACCGACGATGGCGAGCTCCACGAGCCCGAGGACCTCGTGCGCATCGGCCCTTTCGGGCCACGAAACGTCGATTCCGAAGACTGAACCCTCCGCACCGGATCGAACGCGATCCTGTACCCACCCCTCGTCTAAGCCATGAGCCCACGAAGTTGGGGAAAGGAACCAAGGAACATCACCATGGAGACCTTCCAGCGCCTGGAGTCCGAAGTCCGCGGATACTGCCGCAACTGGCCGGTCCTCTTCGACAAGGCGGTCGGTGCCCACGTTTACGACGAGACCGGTAAGCCCTACCTGGACTTCTTCGCCGGGGCGGGATCGCTCAACTACGGGCACAACAACCCGGAGTTGAAGACCTCGCTCATCGATTACCTGACGAACGATCGCATCGTTCACAGCCTCGACGCCTACAGTGTGGCCAAACAGGAGTTCCTGAAAACCTTCGAAGAGATCATCCTCAAACCCAGGGGACTGGACTACAAGATCCAGTTCCCCGGCCCGGCCGGAAACAACGCGGTCGAGGCCGCGCTGAAGCTGGCCCGCAAGTACACCGGTCGCCAGACCATCATCAACTTCACCAACGGCTTCCACGGCATGACCCTGGGGGCCTTGGCCGTCACCGGTAACTCCATGAAGCGCGGCGGCGCCGGTGTGCCGCTGGACCACGTGGCCACCATGCCGTTCGACAACTACCTGGACGGCAGGACCCCGGACTTCCTGTGGCTGCGTACCCTGCTCGACGACAGCGGCAGTGGCCTGGACGCCCCGGCCGCCGTTATCGTGGAGTCCATCCAGGGCGAAGGCGGTATCAACGTCGCCAGCGCCGCATGGCTCCGTGGGCTGTCCGACCTGTGCAAGGAGTACGGCATCCTGCTCATCCTGGACGACATCCAGATGGGTTGCGGCCGTACCGGTAAGTTCTTCAGCTTCGAAGAGGCCGGCATCACCCCGGACATCGTCACCCTGTCCAAGTCCATCAGCGGCTATGGTCTGCCGATGGCGCTCACGCTGTTCAAGCGCGAGTTGGACGTGTGGGAGCCGGGCGAGCACAACGGTACCTTCCGGGGCTTCAACCCGGCCATGGTCACCGGTGCCGAGGCACTGCGCCGCTACTGGAGCGACGACGCCTTCGCCCAGGCCACCTTGGCCAAGGGCACCATGGTCGAGGCCCGCCTGTCCGAGATCGCAGCCGAGCACGCCGAGTTCGGCGCGCACGTGCGTGGTCGCGGTCTGGCCCGGGGTCTGGCCTTCGACGCCGAAACCGGCATCGCCAAGAAGGTCGCCGCCGAGTCCTTCGAGCGCGGCCTGCTCTTGGAGACCTCCGGTCCTGAGGACGAGGTCGCCAAGCTCCTGCCGCCGCTGACCGCGACGGATGAGGAACTCTCCGCCGGCCTGGACATCATGGCCGACGCCGCCCGGGCCGCCGTCAAGGTCGCTCAGCCGGCCTAGGGACGTCCCGGGCCGTAGAGTCCCTCCGCCGGCCGCCAGGCCTTCCGTTGAAGGTGGCGGTGGGGGAGAAGTGGAAGCTCAGGGCGAGCACCGCCTCGGGGCCGGCCGACGTTCCCAGACGGAACGTCGGCCGGCCCCCTACCGTGTAACCAGCGCATACTCCGCGCACCAGCACGTTTAAGGAGACCCAAGTGATCGTTCGTAGCCTGGACGAGATCAGCGACACCGACGCCGACATCAAGACCGAGAACTGGCGTAGCCGTCGGATCGTTCTGGCCAAGGAGAAGGTGGGCTTCTCCTTCCACGAGACCGTGCTGTACGCGGGCACCGAGTCGACCTTCCAGTACGCCAACCACATCGAGCTCGTGCACTGCATCGAGGGCGAGGCCGAGCTGACCAACGAGGAGACCGGCGAGAAGCACATCATCACGCCCGGCACCCTCTACCTGCTCAACGGCCACGAGAAGCACACGGTCCGGCCCAAGACCGACTTCCGGGTACTGTGCGTCTTCAACCCGCCCGTGACCGGGCGCGAGGTCCATGACGAGAACGGTGTCTACCCGTTGATCGTCGAGGAGGAGGCGAACGCCTGATCGGGCTTCGATCACGCTTCGTCGATGGGCGGCGGCCGACTACGGCCCCGCCCATCCGCTTTCTTCGGATGAAGACCCCTGGGTGATGAGAGTGGGAACCCAGAGTCACCCCGCACAGGTGGCCCGGCCACAAGCCCTGAGAGGGCTGGTCACCCGATGGTTCTCAGCGCATAACCAGTGCATAACGGACTAAACATGTCTTGTTACTGCACGGCGGGGCCGGGGAGAGAGACCCCGTACCAACGCCGTCGCCCCATGTACCCGGGGGCGGTCAGGCCGCGGACACGGTTCCGCGGCAGCCCACATGAGGCGATCCACCATCCGAATGTGCGGCGTCCCCGTCCTGTCCTTCGGCGGGGCCACCGCTTTGGAATCTTCAAGGAGCAGTCGTGAAGAATCAGGGACCAGCGCGTCGGCGAGGAAGTTGGGGACGTCGGGACGCCTTCCGCCTGGCCGGCGTCGGTGCGGCCGCCATGGCTCTCGCCCCCACTCTCGCCTCCTGCTCCAGAGCCGGTGAGGGCGCCTCCCTGGACGACCTGCGCGAGCAGGGTTTCGTCCGGGTGGGGCTGGCCAACGAGATCCCCTTCGGTTTCGTCGATGGCGGTGGGGAGCCCGCGGGACAGTCACCCGCAGTGGCCAAGGCCGTCTTCGAGGAACTGGGCGTGCCCGAGATCGTCGCCACCTCCACCAGCTGGGACGGTCTGATCCCGGGGTTGCAGAACAACCAGTTCGACATCCTCGCCGCCGGTGTCTTCATCACCCCCGAGCGCTGCCAGGAGGTCGCGTTCAGTGAACCGACCGCTACCGCGCCCGAGGCCTTCATGGTCGAGGCGGGCAACCCGTACGACATTCAGCACTTCGAGGACATCGCGGCCAACCCGGATATTCGGCTGGCCGTGCTCAACGCCTCCGTCGAGCAGACCTACGCCGAGTACTTCGGTGTGAGCGACGACCAGATGGAGCTCATCCCCGACCAGACCACCGGCTTCGAGCTGTTGGAGAACGGTCGTGTGGACGCCATTTCGATGCTGAAGGTCTCCCACGAATACCTCCTGATCGAACGTGGCGGGGACTTCGACGTCACCGAGCCGTTCTATCCGGTCATGGACGGCAAGGAGGAGAAGGGCTGGGGCGGACTCTGCATGCGCCAGGGGGACGACGAGATGCTCCAAGAGGTGAATCGCGTCATCGCCGAGTTCACCGAGAGCGGTCGACTCCTCGAACTCGGCGAGGAGTGGGGCTTCACCGAGGACGACCTGCCCGACGGCACGACCACCGCCGAGCTCTGCGAAGGCTGACCCGGCGTGGAGTTTTTGCAAGCACAACTACCGCGCTATCTCGACGGTGCCTGGATCACCATCCAGCTCACCCTCGGGGGCGCCATCCTGGCCTTCGTCTTAGCCATGCTCTTCGGGATCATGGGCACCGCCAGGTTCTGGATCCTGCGCGCGATCACCACGGTCTACGTGGAGGTCTTTCGAGGTATCGCCGCGCTCGTGGTGATGTTCTGGTTCGTCTTCGCGATCCCGGACATGAGCGGCTACGAGCTCGACCCGATGTTCGCGGCGATCCTGGCTTTGGGACTCAACGTCGGCGCCTACGGTGCCGAGGTCGTGCGCGCCGCGCTCAACGCGGTGCCCAGGGCGCAGGTGGAGGCCACCATCGCGCTGAACCTGTCCTGGTTCCAGCGCATGCGTTTGGTGGTCCTTCCTCAGGCGTGGGCCCAGATGCTGCCCACGTTCGGCAACCTGATCATCGAGTTGATGAAGGCGACCGCCGTCGTGTATCTGGTCGGCATCCTCGACCTCACCGCCGTCGCCCGTGAGGTGCGCACCGGTACGGGTGAGACGATCGCCGCGTTCGGGATCGCGTTCGTCCTCTACTACCTGATCGCGCAGGTGTTGATCTTCGGTATGCGACTGCTCGAACGCCGCGCGAACGCCAGATTGGGCAGGACACCGCCTTCCGGCGGCGGCCTCATGAACCTGCTCCGGCCACCGTCGGTCGGTACCCGGGTGGGGGTGGCCAAGTAATGGAGAACGGTTCCCTTCCCATGTTCTGGGACTTCGAGTTCACGTTCGAGGTCATGCCGAGTCTGTTGGGCGGCCTGTGGGTGACCGTTCAGCTCACGCTGATCGGCTACCTCATCGCGCTGACCCTGGGTCTGTTGATCGCGATCGTGCGCCGGGTTCCGATCCTCGGTTCCGTGGTGCACTTCGTCATGGAGTTCATCCGGACCACACCGCTGATCATCCAGGTGGTCTTCGTCTTCTTCCTACTGCCGGCGAGTCTGGCGATCCCCCTACTGGGGGACGTGCCCATCACGGCCTTCACGGTGGGTGTGGTGGTCCTTGGTATCCACTACGCGGCCTACACCGCCGAGGTGTACCGCTCGGGGATCGAGGGAGTGGCCAAGGGGCAGTGGGAGGCCGCGAGGGCACTGAGCCTGCCGACCTCGCGCACCTGGGGCGCCATCGTGCTCCCTCAGGCGATCCGGAAGGTCATTCCGGCGCTGGGCAACTACCTGATCTCCATGTTCAAGGACACCCCCTTGCTCTTCGCCATCGGTGTGGCGGAGCTGTTGACCAGGGCTCAGCGGATCGGCAGCGAGAGTTTCCGGATGATGGAGGCCATCACCCTGGTCGGGGTCCTCTTCCTGCTGGTGAGCATCCCGTCCGCGATTGTGATTCGACGACTGGAGAAGAGATATGTCGCCGTCTGATACCCCCGAGAACACGACGGCACCGGGTGGCGGGAACAGCGGGGAGGCACCTGCGGAGGGACCGCTGATCGTCTTCGACCAGGTGGTCAAGCGGTTCGGTGACCTCACGGTTCTGGACCACCTCGACTTCTCGGTCGCCCATGGTGAGCGTGTCACCCTGATCGGGCCGAGCGGCTCGGGCAAGACCACCATCCTGCGTTTGCTCATGACGTTGGAGAAGGTCACCGAGGGCCACATCTGGATCGACGGTGAGCCCTTCAG
Source organism: Nocardiopsis alkaliphila YIM 80379 (assembly GCF_000341005.1). Lineage (GTDB taxonomy): Bacteria > Actinomycetota > Actinomycetes > Streptosporangiales > Streptosporangiaceae > Nocardiopsis > Nocardiopsis alkaliphila. The sequence continues at coordinate 18,151 of NZ_ANBD01000050.1, forward strand.
CCACATGCCCAGGGGCAACGGCCTCGTTCCGGCCGGTGAGACCTACCTGCGCATGAAGCGCAAGCGCATCGGCATGGTGTTCCAGCAGTTCAACCTCTTCCCCAACATGAGTGTTCGCAAGAACATCATGGAGGCCCCGGTCCACGTCCTGGGCGTGAGCAAGGACGAGGCCGCCCAGAAGGCGGAGGAGTTGTTGGACCTGGTGGGTCTGGGTGACAAGATCGACGCCCATCCCACTCAGCTGTCCGGTGGTCAACAGCAGCGTGTGGCCATCGCCCGTGCGTTGGCGATGAGCCCGGAGATCCTGCTCTTGGACGAGGTGACCTCGGCCTTGGACCCGGAGTTGGTGACCGGGGTGTTGGACGTGCTGCGTGAGGTGGCCGAGAACACCGACATCACGATGCTGTGTGTGACCCACGAAATGGGTTTCGCGCGCGATGTGTCCCACCGTGTGCTGATGTTCGACCAGGGGCGGATCGCCGAGGAGGGCCACCCCGATCAGATCTTCGGCGACCCTCGACAGGAACGGACCAAGTCCTTCCTCAAGTCGGTCCTGGAGAACGGTCACTAGGAGGCGGGTACTCCGGTGTCATGGGGCGCCGTGCGGGTCGTCGTCACGGCCCGCACGGCGCCCCATCGCTTGTGCGTGATCCCATGGACGCGCAGGTCAGAGCGGGTTGCGACATACCGTATTCATTAGGTCGCTTTTAGTTTCCCATGGAGCAGAATGTGTGTTCTGAGGCAGGGGGGACTCTTGTGACCATAGTGCGAAGATGGGGGCTCACATGGATGGTCGTCGGCGTGGTGGTCCTCATCGGCGGACCGCTCATCGCCGATCCGGTCCTGCGCGCCGATGTCTTCGAGGACTCGGCCGTACTGTTCGGACTCTCTTGGGCACCGATGCTGGCCGGTGGTCTCCTCGCCTGGCTGCTGGTCAGGACCTGGGGACGCCGGGACGACCTCGATCGACGGGTCCGGCTCGCCATGGGGGGCCACCCCCTCGACCAGGAAACGGCCTGGCAGTTCTTCCTGGTCGGCTGCTTCGTGTTGTCGATCATGTTGCTCTCCCAGGTCTTCTCCTTCTATGGCGCGGAGGTCGGTACCAGCCCGGACCTGGCGGTGTCGGCCTCCCTCGTGTCCCGGTTGTTGTTCCTCTTGGCGATCCCCCTCGTGTTGATGGATCGCTCCGGGATCGTCCTGGACGGCAGGGGCACCGCCATGCCCAAGGTCGCGCTCAAGGTGGGAGAACCCTGGCGCTGGCTCGGATTGATTCCGGTGGCGGTGGTGGTGGGGATGATGGGGTACTTGCTCCTGCCCCACATCGGGCTTCCCGCACCCTCGATGACCCTGTACGGCATGTTGGTCGCCTTCGCCGTGATCGCGGTCTGCGAGGAGATCTTCTTCCGCGCGATGGTGCAGACCCGACTGGAGATCCTGATGGGACGTTGGGGCGGCATCGGGGCCGCTTCGCTGCTCTTCGCGATGACCTACGCGCTCATTCAGCCCTTCGACGCGGTGGCCCAACTGCCCGGTGACGACCTGGTGCACAACACCGGCTTGGCGATGTTGACCTATTTCCCGGCGGGTCTTTTCTACGGCTACCTGTGGGCCTGCTTTCGCAACACCTGGCTCAACCTCCTGATGCGGATGGCGATGTTCGTGCTCCTCCTGCCGCCGGACCTACAGATCGGTCTGTGAGCGTCACCGTGTGGGAAGCGCGGTTTCGTGGCGCGAAACTTGCCTAGGGATAACGGAATTTGACCGGTAAACGGGTACAAAAGATACATAGGGTCGCATAACGGTCATTTTCCCCTCAGGGGGATCTCACCTTGTGGTCATGAAACGGGGGGAGTCTGTCCATTGTGAGCACGGAATCAGCACCGACACAGACGGAACCAGGGGCCAGGGAACTCCCCCCGGACAGGTTCATGGACCGGGAGGAGGGATGGCTCCGCTTCAACCAGCGGGTCCTCGAACTGGCCGAGGACGAGGCGATTCCGCTGCTCGAGCGAGTGCGCTTCCTCGCGATCTTCTCCAGCAACCTGGACGAGTTCTTCATGGTCCGAGTCGCTGGACTCCGTCGCCGCCTGGCCACCGGGCTCTCGGTCGCCTCGGCGAGTGGACACCATCCGCGCGTTCTCCTGGAACGTATCTCGCGGTTCACCCGCGACCTCATGCTGCGTCAGGCCGCCTGCCTCAACCAGAGCGTCGCTCCGGCCTTGGCGGAGGAGGGCATCAGCATCGTCCGATGGAGCGAGGTGGACGCCGCCGAGCGCGAACACCTGGACGGGTACTTCCGGAGTTCCATCTATCCATTGCTGACACCGTTCGCGGTGGACTCGGCCCACCCGTTCCCCTACATCTCCGGGCGCTCCCTCAACCTCGCCGTCACCATCCGCGACACCGACGACGACCGGCGCCTGTTCGCCCGGATCAAGGTGCCCGCCTCACTACCCAGGTTCATCGAACTCACGGTGCGTGGTGGCGGACGCTACCTTCCCGTTGAGGACGTCATCGCCGCGCACCTGCCCCAACTCTTCGAGGGCATGGAGGTAATGGAACACCACGCTTTCCGGGTGACGCGCAACGCCGACCTGGAGGTCGACGAGGACGAGACCGACGACCTCGTCCAGTCCCTGGAGAACGAACTCCTGCGCCGCCGTTTCGGTCCGCTCGTACGCCTGGAGGTCGAACAGACCATCAGTGACGAGGTCCTGGGCATCCTCATCGAGGAGCTCGGCGCCGAGGAAGAGGAGATCTATCGAGTCCCCGGACCGCTCAACCTGGCCGGGCTCTCCCAGATCGCGGACGCCGATCGCCCCGACCTGGCCTATCCGCCGTTGGTCCCGGTCGAACCCCGCGCGCTGACCTTCGGCGACCTGTTCGCCGCCATCCGCGAACGCGAGGTCCTGGTCCACCATCCCTACGAGTCCTTCGCCACCACCACCGAACGTTTCCTCGCGCTGGCCGCCACCGACCCGAAGGTCGTGGCGGTCAAACAGACCCTGTACCGCACCAGTGGTGACTCGCCCATCGTGGAGTCGCTCATCGAAGCGGCCCGCGAGGGCAAGGAGGTCGTGGCCATGGTGGAGGTCAAGGCCCGCTTCGACGAGCAGAACAACATTCTGTGGGCTCGCAAACTCGAAGAGGCGGGCTGCCACGTGGTCTACGGGGTGGTCGGCCTCAAGACCCACTGCAAGCTGTCCATGGTCATCCGCCAAGACGGTGATGGGCTGCTGCGCCGCTACTGTCACATCGGTACCGGGAACTACAACCCGAGCACCGCACGTATCTATGAGGACCTCGCCCTGTTCAGCGCCGATCCGGAGGTCGGCGAGGACGTCAGTGACCTCTTCAACGGCCTCACCGGGTTCTCCCGCAAGAGGCACTACCGACGACTGGTGGTGGCCCCCTCCGGTCTGCGCCAAGGGTTGCTCGGCCAGATCGAGAAGGAGATCGCCAACAAACGCAAGGCCGAACCGGCGTACATCCGCATCAAGGTGAACTCCCTGGTGGACGAGGAGATCGTCGATGCCCTCTACCGTGCTTCCCAAGCGGGGGTCGACATCGACCTGTGGGTGCGCGGCGGTTGCGTGCTGCGCCCTGGGGTCCCGGGGTTGTCGGACAACGTCCGGGTCCGCAGCGTCCTCGGTCGCTTCCTGGAACACTCGCGGGTGTTCGTTTTCGCCAATGGACGCAGACCCCAGGTGTGGATCGGCAGCGCCGACCTGATGCCGCGCAACCTCGACCGGCGGGTGGAAGCACTGATCCGGATCGTGGACCCCGAACAGCGCCGGCGGCTGATGGGCCTGCTGGACCTGGCGATGGCGGACACCACGTCCTCCTGGCGTCTGGAATCCGACGGGACGTGGAGGCGGTTCACCCACGACGCCGACGGAGAACGGCTGGTCGATCTCCAGGGCACCCTGAGCATGGAACGTCGCCTGAGGGTGGTGGAGGCTTGATCGGCCACCTCCGAGCAGAAGGGCCCACGGTGGGTCGTTACCTGGAGCCGATCCGGGCGGGTGGCGCCGTGTTGTGGCGTGAAAGGGGTGGGAACCGTGAGGTCGTCCTGATCCGCCGCCCCCGCCACGGTGACTGGACCCTGCCCAAGGGCAAGCTCAAGAACGGCGAACACCCCATCATCGGAGCGGTCCGTGAGGTCGAGGAGGAGACCGGGATGACCCCGCTCCTAGGGCGTAGATTGCCCTGCGGTAACTACCTCAAGGACGGCTGGCCCAAACAGGTGGAGTGGTGGGTCGCCACCCCCGAACGTCCCGGCGCGGAGGTCGACCATCCGTCCGACGATGAGGTCGACCTCGTCGAATGGGTGCCGATCGAACGGGCCAGGGAACGACTCACCTACCGGCACGACGTCCGGGTCCTCGACGACTTCGGATCCGGTCCCGCCCGTACCTTCCCGATCGTCCTGTTGCGGCACACGTCCGCGGGGGACAAGCGTTCCTGGCAGGGCAGCGACCTGCTCCGCCCGCTGGACGAGGCCGGACGGGCCGACGCCTTGGCCCTGTCCCCGGTGCTGGGAGCCTACGGAAGGCTTCGGGTGATCTCCTCGGCGGCCGCTCGCTGTATGGAGTCGCTGCTCGCGTACAGCGTCGAGTACGACGTGCCCATGCGTACCGAACGCGCCTTCACCGTGGGAAGCGAGGGTGAGGGTTACGAGGTCGAGAAGGCCAAAGAGGTGTTCGCGGGCCTGATCCGTGAGGGCCGTCCCACCGTGGTGTGCACCCACGGGGAACTGGTCCCGGACCTGATGACCGAGGCGCTCGCCCGATTGGGCGCCCCCCTGACCCAGCAGTGTGGCTTGCGCAAGGGGGCGTTCTGGGTGCTGCACGTGTCCGACGACGGAGAACCGGCCGGTGTGGAGCGCCACGGTCCGCGAGGGTGAGCAGCACCTCGCCGGGAAGAGACCACTCGGCGCCGGTCCGGTGACATGATGCGTGCATGGCTGAACACATGGTGGCGCGGAGCATCGTGATCGATGCCCCGGCCAAGAAGATCTTCGACCTGCTCGCCTCCCCCGACAGGCATCCGGACCTGGACGGATCCGGCACGGTGCGCGGGCGGGTCTTCGGACCGAAGCGTCTGGAGCTCGGGGCGCGGTTCGGTATGGACATGCGGATGATGGGGTTGCCCTACCGGATGACCAATCAGGTGGTGGAGTTCGAGGAGGATCGGCTCATCGCCTGGAAGCACGTCGGTTCGCACCGGTGGCGGTACGAGTTGACCGAGCAGGCACCGGGCCGGACCCGGGTCACCGAGACCTTTGACTACACGCGGGGACAGACCCTCTTCTACGTCCTGTCGGGCGCGCCGGCCAGGAACGCGCGTGCGATCGAGGAGACCTTGGAACGGCTCGAACGCGAGGTCGGACGGGGTTGACCCCGGATCGGCGCGCGAAGCGGAGTCCGGTCACGAAGCGCTCCGGTGACCCCTGACCGAGGTCGCGAATACGACACCTGACGAAATGCCCTAAAGTTCGGCAAGGGCCCGCCAACCTCCACGCCTCCCGGCCACCGCGGCGTTGGCTGGACGGGCCCGCCGTGAACCGGTCGACACAGGAAGTCGGGAGACCAGTGGGTGCAACGAGCTTCGGCGACGTGTGGCAGGACGTACTGAGCGTCCAACCGGATCCGGAACGATGGATCGTCATCGCGACGGCTGTGGTCGCCCTGGCGACCGTACTGTTCGCTCCGCCTTGGCGGGTGGCGCGCAACGTCGTCACCATCGCCCACGAGGGCGGACACGCCCTCGTCGCGCTGCTCAGCGGCCGTCAGCTCACCGGGATTCGCCTGCACTCCGACACGTCCGGGGTGACGGTCTCGCGAGGCAAGCCCACCGGTATCGGCATGATCCTGACGGTCTTCGCGGGCTATGTCGCCCCGAGCATCATCGGCCTGCTCGGCATCCTCATGCTGATGTCGGGCCGTATCACCGCGCTGCTGTGGTTGAGCATCGTCGTGCTCGCGGCCATGCTCCTGATGATCCGTAACTTCTATGGTGTGCTCTCGGTCGTCGTCACCGGCGCGGTGGTCTTCGGGGTCAGTTGGTTCACCCCGCACGAGGTTCAGGCGGCCTTCGCCTACCTGTTCATCTGGTTCCTGCTCTTCGCCGGGGTCCGTCCCGTCATCGAGCTTCAGTCCCAGCGGAGGCGTCAACCCTCACCGCACTCCGACGCCGACCAGTTGGCCCGCCTGACCGGCCTGCCCGGCACCTTCTGGGTGATGGTGTTCTTCCTGGTGAACGCGGCCGTCACCGCCCTGGGCGTGTGGATGCTGCTGTTCTAACGGATGAGGCGAGAGGACGACGGCGAGCCCCGTGGCGTGCCGCGGGGCCTGCTTCTTCACCCTGAAAGCGTGCGCTTCAGGCGGTCTGCGGGGCGGCGAGCGCCTGGGAGACCGAGTCGAACACCGGGATGCGGGTGTCCAGGGAAGTGATGCGCAGCGTCTGCAGGACTCGCGGCGACGCCGCGGCGATCACCAACAGGGCCTGCTGTTCCTTGGCGGCCTTGTGGGCGCGGATGAGCACACGCAGACCGCTGGAGTCGATGAAACGCAGATCGGTGCAGTCCAGTACGACGCGGCCGTGGGGCTGAGTGGTCAACGCCTCCGTCACGGCCTCTTGGAAACGGGCCTCGGTGGCCATGTCGATCTCACCGTCCAAGGTCAGGACACGTCCGGACTCGTGGAGGGTGGAAGAGATGGTCAGATCGGGCATTGCGACTCCGGCGTACTCGGGCCCAGGCCGATGGGACGGCGAGGTAGACCACACTTCGCCCCACCGGGGACGTGTGGTGACCGGTGCGTAGGTTGCGTTACCGCGTGAGCCAAGCTGATGGTTCATCAAGTTCCTTGCGTGATGCCCCGGCCGGATGCCGGGGAGGAAACGCCTTTCTCGCCTGGTTTGCTTGGAAAAGTACGGCATCTGAGGAACGGCTGGGTCTTGGCCGAAAGTTCCTGACGTCGTGCTGTCATCCGTGATGACGGTCGCCTGAGAGCGTAAGGAGAGGGTGGCGCGGGTCCAAGGTGTCGTCGGTCCCGCTCGCGCCCTCGATGGTGATCGGTTCTCTAGAAGATGGGAACCCACGGGCGTCGACGGTCATTCCCCGAGGCCCCGGCATCGAAGGTGACCGCCGGTCCGTCTTCTTGCGCCGATTCCCTTCGAGTGGCCGGGCCCACTCCGTGGAATCCGTGTCACCGGAGTCGTTCAGCCAGGGACTTTACCACAGGGGTGTGGCCTATTCGTGACTTGAGCGACGCAAGGTCGTGTTCGTGTGTTTCGCGTTTTCTGGAATCGATGGTGTATACGTCACACCCGCTCCAGTGCCGTCTCCTCGCGCTCGGTTCGCCCGCTTCCCGCCCTTGGAGCGTCCGCACGGACGCGGGCAGGGGCAGCGGGACCGTCCCGGTCAGGGGCGGGGGACGCGGCGACAACGGCGTTTCCGGGTGTTGGGGCCATCGTGGGGATCGTGGACCTCAGCTCCCAAGCCCCCACTCCTGGAGAACCTCGTCGGTGTCGGGTAGTGGACGGCCGCGGGTGACCGTTCCGGGGGTGCGATCGAACCTGGGCGCGGGCCCGGGCACTACTCGCCCGCCCTCGCGCAGCAGTGAACCCCGGGCGCGGACGTGCGGGTGGTCGGGAGCCTCCTCCAAGGACAAGATCGGCGTCACGCAGGCCTCGGTGCCTTCGAAGACCTCACCCCACTCGTCGCGGGTTCGGCTACGCAGCACCTCCGTGAAACGCGCGCGCAGCCGCGGCCAGTTCTCGGTGTCCCACTGGTCGGGCAGCTCTTCGCCGGCCAGACCGGTGCCCTCGAGAAAGGCCGCGTAGAACCGCGGTTCGATGCAGCCGACCGAGACGTGTCCTCCGTCGGCGCATTCGTAGACGTCGTACCAGGGAGCGCCGGTGTCGAGGTAATTGGTGCCACGTTCGTCGTTCCAGAAACCACGTGCGCGGTCCTCGTGCACCATGGACATCAGCAGGGCGCTGCCGTCCACCATGGCCGCGTCCACCACCTGACCCCGCCCGGAGGTCTGTCGTTCCAACAGGGCGGCGAGGATCCCGGTGATCGTGAACATGGTGCCCCCGGCGAAGTCGCCGAGCAGGTTGATCGGCGGGACGGGCGGGCCGCCGGCACGACCGAGGGCGTGCAAGGCGCCGTTCACCGAGATGTAGTTCATGTCGTGCCCCACGGTGTGGGCCAACGGCCCGTCCTGGCCCCAGCCGGTGACTCGCGCGTACACCAACCGGGGGTTGAGCTCCAGGCATTGGTCGGGCCCCAACCCGCGCCGCTCCATCACGCCGGGGCGGAACCCCTCCAAAAGAACGTCGGCTCGGTGGACCAGGTCGTGGGCGAGCGCCAGTCCCTCTTCGGACTTGAGGTCCGCGCCGACCACCGCGCGCCCCTCGCTCATGTGCGGACCGGGAGCGCCATGCCGGAGGGCTTCGGCGGCCTCGGGGCGATCGATTCGAATGACACTGGCGCCCAGGTCGGCGAGGAGCATGCCCGCCATCGGTGCCGGTCCGATACCGGTGAACTCGACGACGCGGATTCCGTTGAGGGGTCCCATAGGTGCCTTTCGGGTGCGAATTGACCAGAACGACGTTCGGTTTCATCAGGTTAGTGGGTGTGCGAAACCCTGTCCTCAAGCAGGGGAGGAAACATCCTTCCCCTTCCTGGGCAGGCCTTGCGAGGGCCTGCGATAACGGGTGCGCGACCGGATCACCGATCACAGGGGCGGTCGGCGACGAAGCCGGAAGGTCGGCGGGCGACCGTTGGAATCCCCTCCCTCCGCAAGGGAAGGAAACCGATGTGCGGTTCCGGTGGGACCCCCGGACCCGACCGAGGTGGGACGAGGGGGTGGACCGTGGCCGGCAGGATATGGGGGTGACCCAGACTTTCGCACCCGACCCCGAGGGCCGTTCCCGCCTGCTCACCCCCGCCGACGTGCGTGAGCTAGCCGAACGGTTCGACATCCGGCCCACCAAGACCCTGGGCCAGAACTTCGTCATCGACCACGGCACCGTTCGCCGTATCGTTCGCGTCGCGGGCGTGGACGCCGATGACGTGGTCCTCGAAGTGGGACCCGGGCTCGGCTCCCTCACCCTGGCGCTCCTGCCGCACGTGCGCCAGGTCACCGCGATCGAGATCGACCCCGCTTTGGCGGCGGCCCTGCCCGACACCGTCGCGGTCCACGCCCCCGACCTCGTGGATCGGCTCACGGTCGTGCCCGGCGACGCCATGCGGATCGCCGAACTTCCCGGCCCGGACCCCACCGCGCTGGTGGCCAACCTGCCCTACAACGTCTCCGTTCCGGTCCTGTTGCACCTGCTCGAACTGTTGCCGACCTTGAAGCGGGTCCTGGTCATGGTGCAGTCCGAGGTCGCCGACCGGATCACAGCGACCCCGGGTGGCCGGATCTACGGCGTGCCCTCGGCCAAGGTCGCTTGGTACGCCTCCGCCAGACGCGCGGGGGCCGTGGGCCGCAACGTGTTCTGGCCCGCACCCAACGTCGACTCCGGGCTGGTGGAACTGGTACGTCGCCCGGCCCCCGGCACCAAGGCCACCCGTGAAGAGGTCTTCAACGTGATCGACGCCGCCTTCGCGCAGCGCCGCAAAACCCTGCGCGCGGCTCTGGCCGGCTGGGCCGGTTCGGCCCCCGCCGCCGAAGAAGCCCTACGTGCGGCCGGAGTGGACCCGAAGGCGCGCGGGGAGTCCCTGGGCATCGAGGAGTTCGCCGCCATCGCCGAACATCGTCCCGGTATCCGTTCGGCCGCCGGATGATCCCTCGCGGGTGACCAGTCGGGCGACGAGCGAGGGTGGCCGAGGAAGCAGAATTCCGGATTCCCGGGCACCCGAACATGGGACGAAACGAAGCCGAGGCCAAGAGCGAACAGCGTCAGTCCTTGGTCTGTTCGGAACGGTCGGGTTCGGAGCGTTCCGACTCGGATCCTTCCCCGGTCCGGTCCGAGCGCGACCGCAGCAACGCCCTCGCCACACCGGCCAGCCCCAGTCCGGCGAAGAGCACCGGGAGCAGCCACAGGGCGTTGAAATCCCAGGACCCACTGCCTCGGACGACGAACACGACCGCCAGGCCCAGGAACAGCACCCCGGCGACCAACGAGCCACCGTCAATTCCGCGCTTGGTCATATCGAACCTCCAGTACTCCCACCCTGGCGTCGGCGTCCACGTTCACCGTGGGGACCGCCGCGTCCTCTGCCCTGTCGGGCCCCTCCTCGGATCCCGTCGTGCCTTCGTCATCGGTCACGTCCCGTTCCGCGCCCTCGGGCGATGGCACCGGCCCGATCGGTTCGAATGTCTCCTCGTAGGTGAGGGCGTACCCGTACGGCTCGCCCTCTTCCCCTTCCGGGGTGCGCACCGCGCCGAACACCACGCCGCCGTCCAGTTCGACCCGAAGGTCGGCGGGGACCACCACGACCAACACCCCTTGGCCGACACGGGCCGTGACGTCCACGCTCTGTCCCGGCTCCAGCGCCTCACCGAGCCTGGTCAGATCGAGGGTTCCTTGGCCCAGGTCCATTCGCATCTCGGTCGACTCGGCTTCGGCGATCGACAGTGGTCGCCACACCTGTTCGCCGACCCGCCACGTGGTGACGTCGGTCGTGCTCACCAAGACCGCGCCCAGTACCGCGAAGGTGCCCAGAAACCGTAAGCCCCGCGGATCGCCGACCCAGGCGCCGATCAGGGCGAACAGTCCGATCACCGCGATGGCCGCGGCCATGAAGTAGATTCCGAACTCCGAGCCGAACAGCAGTGACGTGCTGCTCAGCTCCGAGAACGGCGGCCCCAGGTTCGGTGCGATGATCGCCCAAACGATCGCCATGGTCACCACGATCCACAGCGCGTGCGAGGCCAACGCCGCAGAGCGCGGTTTCCGCTTGCTCGCGCAAGAGTGGCCGTTGCGTCGCCTCCCGTGATCCCGCTCCTCGTCCTCGTCCTCGTCCTCGCCGCCGTCTTCGACGTCGAGGGAGGTGCGCTCCGACACCACCGCCAAGTCCACCGGCCCTTGCGGGGCCGACGCCCACGGTTGCGCCGGGTTGTAGTAGGCCGCGCTGGGCCGCGGAGTCGGACCGGTCGGCGGCGGCTTCCGTTCGGCCAGGTCCGCCTTGAGCCCCGAGAGGGAAGAGCGCAGGTCCACCCCTCGGTTTCGGGCGGTCAACACCCCCAGCACCAAGGGAATCGCCAGGACCATCGTCCCCCAGCCGAAACCACCCACCAGGCTCAGTGCCGTAGCCGCCATCAAACCCACGGCCAACATCTTGGGCACCGCGCGAGAAGGGATGGCCCGGTCCAGCATCTGCTCGAAGGTGGCCGGACCTCCCTGGGGGTCCCGCATCAGCACCCACGCCGCGAGGTACAACAGCAGGCCCGTACCGCCGGCGAACACCGTCAGCACGAACCCCGCCCGCCACAGCACCGGATCGATCCCCGTGTACGCACCCAATCCGGAACACACTCCGACGAGTACTCGATGCTCCTCATCGCGGCGCAGCTCCGGCCCGGTGTCCAGCGGAACCCCCGCCGTAGCCGGCGTATCGGGGCTTTGACCGTCAGTCATAGTCGCTCACCGCACTTTCCTCCTGGAACCATCGTCACCCCTGGCACGTCCAAGAGGGAATCCGGGACGACCCTGACCCCACCCTGACCAGCACACCCCACGGTCCCCGGGTACGTCCCCGATGCCCTCGGCCCGAACACCGGGCATCCTGGAGGCTGTACAAGGGGTGCGCCCGCGAGCGCCCTCATCGAGCGCACCAGACGAAAGCGGTGATCGGGTGGTGGAGACGACCGCTGTGGGAACTCCGCGGCTCACCCGGGCGGTCGACGGAAGACTCCTCGGGGGCGTCGCCGTCGGCATCGCCCGGCACCTGGGTATCGACCCGGTCGTGGTCCGGCTCGCCTTCATGGCGCTGGGCGTCGGAGGCATCGGCCTGGCCATCTACGCGGCGTTGTACTTCATCCTCCCCCAAGAGGAGGTCGAGCAGAGCTCGGACCCGGCCACCGAAAATCGGCGCAAGGGCCGCGACATCTCGCAGATCATCGCCTACGTCGGCCTCGCGGTGGCCTTCGGGATGCTCTTCCTCGTCTTCGGTGGCGTCTTCGACCCGCTGCTATGGTTCGTCGTCTTCGGCGCACTCGGAGCGACCATCCTGTGGCAGCAGGCCAATCCCGCCGAACGCGACGAATGGATGACCAGCACGGTCCGCCGGGCCGGCCCCAAGGGCCTCATGCGCACCGGTGCCGGAGTCCTGCTCATCGTCATCGGCGTCATCGGCTTCATGGTCTTCCAGCAACAACTCCAGGACGCCCGAGCCGGTCTCAGCTTCGCGTTCACGCTCCTGGCCGGCATCTCCTTGGTCGCCGCCCCCTGGATCATCGGCCTGGTCCGTGAACGCGACGCCGAACGTCGCGAACGTATCCGCAACGCCGAACGCGCCGAACTCGCCGCGCACATCCACGACTCGGTCCTGCACACCCTCACCCTGATCCAACGCCGCGCCGAGGATCCGCGCGAGGTCCAACGCCTGGCCCGAGTCCAAGAACGCGCCCTGCGCAGTTGGCTGTATCAACGCCCCGCCGACGCCGAGACCACCGTCTCGCCCGGCCTCGAACGCGTCGCAGCCGAGGTCGAGGAGGAGCACGGGGTCCCCATCGAGGTGGTGTGCGTGGGCGACTGTCCCATGGACGACGGCCTCAACGCCCTCCTGCGTGCCGCACGCGAGGCCATGGTCAACGCCTCCAAGTACGCCGGAACCGACGACATCTCCGTCTTCGGCGAGGTGGAGGAGAAGGAGGTCCTGGTGTTCGTCCGGGACCGAGGCGCTGGATTCGACCTCGACGCCATCCCCCAGGACCGCATGGGCGTGCGCGGCTCCATCATCGGCCGAATGGAACGTCACGGAGGCTCCGCGCGTATCCGTACCGAGCTCGGTGAGGGCACCGAAGTACAGCTTCGGATGCCTCGCATCCCCGAACCGTGAACTCGAGCCGAGAGCGGTAAGGTCCTATGTGTGGGAGAAGAGAGCACGACCTTCAGTGATGGGGACGCGGTACCCCGCGTCGTGATCGTGGACGACCACCGACTGTTCCGCAGTGGTGTGCGCGGTGAACTCGGTGACGCCGTCAACGTCATCGGCGAGGCCGGAGACGTCGACAGCGCGGTGCACGTGATCGGTGAGACCCTGCCCGACCTGGTCCTCCTCGACGTCCATCTTCCCGGTGGTGGGGGAGTGGAAGTGCTGCGAAGGGTGCTCGCCAAGCACCCGCGGATCCGGTTCCTGGCGCTGTCGGTCTCCGACGCCGCCGAGGACGTCATCGGCGTGGTGCGCGGCGGAGCCCGCGGCTACGTCACCAAGACCATCTCCGGCAAGGAGCTGGCCAACGCCATCGTGCGGGTTGCCGACGGCGACGCCGTGTTCTCGCCCCGGCTGGCGGGCTTCGTGCTCGACGCCTTCTCCGCCACCGACGCACCCCCGGTCGACCCCGAACTGGACCGTCTCACCCAGCGCGAACGCGAGGTTCTGCGACACATCGCCCGGGGCTACGCCTACAAGGAGGTCGCCAAGGAGCTGTTCATCTCGGTCAAGACGGTCGAGACCCACGTCTCCTCGGTGCTGCGCAAGCTTCAGCTGTCCAACCGGCACGAACTGAGCCGTTGGGCGACCGCCCGCCGTCTGGTCTGAGGGCCTCGACGCCCCGAGAACCCCGACGGGCGGTCGCGAGAGTGGTTCAGCGCAACGAGTCCAGCATCAGTTTCAGGAATTCGTCCTCCGACACCGAGGTGACCACCCGTGCCGCTCGGCGTTGGTCCGCGCTCGGACGAGGCCGTCGATCCGCCACGGTCATGCCTCGGGTCAACGACCCGTTCAGCTCCACCCGAATCGGGACCTCGAACGACTCGGTCACCAGATACGGGTCGATCAGGACGGCGGCGGCCAAGGGGTCGTGCATGGCGCATTGACGCGACCCGAAGATCCCCTTGTAGAAGTCGGCGTAGAAGTCCAGGAACGCCGAGGTCCGCTGGGCACGTTCGCCGGGCACCCCCTTGAGCCGGTCCAACCACTCCGAGGTGGCGACCGTCCTCATGGTGATGTCCAGCGCCACCAGGTCGAGATCGAACCCGGCGGCGAACACCGCCTCGGCCGCCTCGGGGTCGTTGACGATGTTGGCTTCGGTGTGCGAACCCACGTTCCCGGGCACCTCGACCGCGCCGCCCATCACCACCAGCCGGCGCACCAGTTCGGGCAGACGTGGCTCCAGGCCCAGCGCGATCGCCAGGTTGGTGAGGGGACCGACCGCCAACACGTCCAGCCCACCCGGGTTTTCTCTGGCGAGCCGCACCAACAGTTCGGCCGAGGACTCCGCCACCGGCGAGCCCACGGGCTCGGGCAGCGCCACGTCCCCCAGTCCGTTGCCGCCGTGCACGTGCTCGGCCAAGCGGGGGGCCTGCACCAGCGGGCGTTCGGCTCCCATCGCCACCGGCACGTTCGGGCGACCGTACAACTCCAACAGACGCAACGCGTTGTCCGTGGTCACCGCCACGGTGTTGTTGCCGAACACCGTGCCGACACCGACGATCTCCACCTCCGGACGCGCCGCCAGGTAGGCGAGCGCGACGGCGTCATCGATCCCCGGGTCACAGTCGATGAACACACGCATGGTCTCCCGGTCCGTCAAGACCCATCTCCCTCTGAAAAACATGACATGGACCGGGCGGGAAAAGTACGCACCCGGTAGGAAACCAGACTAAGTGGTGCACAACCCTGGTGGGCTGCATCGTCACCGGTCGGCCGTAACCTGGGAGGCGTGTCCTCCCAAGAGCAACTTCTCGAAGGTCTGAACGGTCCCCAGCGCGCCGCCGTGACGCACGCCGGCTCCCCGCTCCTGATCGTGGCGGGCGCGGGATCGGGCAAGACCCGTGTCCTGACCCATCGCATCGCTCACCTCATGGCCGAGCGCGGGGTGCGACCAGGGGAGATCCTCGCGATCACCTTCACCAACAAGGCCGCCGCCGAGATGAAGGAGCGTATCCAGGCCCTCCTCGGCATCCGCGCGGCCAACACCATGTGGACGATGACCTTCCACTCCGCGTGTGTGCGCATCCTGCGCCGGGAGGCACACCGGTTGGGCTACCCGAGCAGCTTCACCATCTACGACTCCGCGGACTCGGCCCGGCTCATGCAGTTGGTGTGCAAGGAGATGGACCTGGATCCCAAGCGATTCCCGCCCAAATCCTTCAGCTTCCAGGTGTCCAACCTCAAGAACGAACTCGTCGACTACGACACCTTCGCCGGGCAGGCCCAGAACGAGCAGGAGAAGAAGCTCGCCGAGGCCTATCAGCTGTACCAACAGCGCCTTCACGAGGCCGGCGCCATGGACTTCGACGACCTCATCATGGTCACCGTCAACCTCTTCCAGATGTATCCGGACGTCGCCGAGTACTATCGGCGCCGCTTCCGGCACGTGATGGTGGACGAGTACCAGGACACCAACCACGCCCAGTACGTGTTCGTCCGAGAACTCGTCGGTGCCACCGAGGACTCCGACGCCGGTGTCGTACCGCCCGCCGAGCTGTGCGTGGTGGGTGACGCCGACCAGTCCATCTACGCGTTCCGTGGCGCCACCATCCGCAACATCCTCGAGTTCGAGCGTGACTTCCCCAACGCACGCACCATCCTGCTGGAGCAGAACTACCGCTCCACCCAGAACATCCTGTCGGCCGCCAACACGGTGATCGACCGCAACGAGGGTCGCCCCGCCAAGAACCTGTGGTCGGAACAGGGTGAGGGGCCCAGGATCATCGGATACGTCGCCGACAACGAGCACGACGAGGCCGCGTTCGTGGTCGGGGAGATCGACCGGCTCACCGATGAGGACATCGTCGAACCCGGCCAGGTCGCCGTGTTCTACCGGACCAATGCCCAGTCTCGCGTGTTCGAGGACGTGTTCATCCGAACCGGTCTGCCGTACAAGATCGTCGGTGGGGTGCGCTTCTACGAGCGCAAGGAGATCCGCGACATCCTCGCCTACCTGCGGGTACTGGCCAACCCCGAGGACACGGTGAGCCTGCGCCGCATCCTCAACGTGCCCAAGCGCGGCATCGGTGCCCGGGCCGAGGAATCCATCGAACTGTTCGCCGCCCGTGAGCGCATCACCTTCGCCCAGGCGCTGCGCCGAGTCGATGAGGCCCCGGGGATCGCCACCCGATCCGCCAACGCCATCCGCAACTTCACCGCCCTGCTCGACGAACTGGCCGGCTCGGTGCCGGGTAGCACCCCCGCGGAGATCGTCGAGACGGTCTTGGGAAAGACCGGTTACCTGTCCGAGCTCACCGAGTCCAAGGACATCCAGGACGAGAGCCGGGTGGAGAACCTGGAGGAGTTCGTCGACGTCGCCCGCGAGTTCGAGAACACCTTCGCCGCCCTCTTGGAGGACGAAGCGTTGTTGGAGGGGGAAGAGAACCAGGGGGTGGACCCGGCCGCACCCACGCTCGTGGACTTCCTGGAGCGCATCGCCCTGGTCGCCGACACCGATCAGATCCCGGATGAGGACGATGAGGGTGGTGTGGTCACCCTGATGACGTTGCACGCCGCCAAGGGCTTGGAGTTCCCGGCCGTCTTCCTCACCGGCATGGAGGACGGCGTCTTTCCGCACACGCGGACGCTGGGGGACAAGACGCAACTGGAGGAGGAGCGGCGCCTGGCGTACGTGGGCATCACCCGCGCCCAAGAGAGGCTCTACGTCAGCCGGGCCGCGGTGCGCAGTGCCTGGGGGTCGCCCTCCTACAATCCGGCGTCGCGGTTCCTGGACGAGATTCCTTCGGGGCTCATCGACTGGAAGCGGGCCGAATCCACCCTGGCCGCTCCGCCCAGCCGTGGCATCGGGGGCGGACGTGGTGGTACGGGCTTGGGTAGTGGAGGCTTCGCAAGTCCCTTCGGGAGTGGGAAGAAGAAGGCCGCCAAGGAAGCGCCCACGCTCAGCGTCGGTGACCTGGTCAACCACGATTCCTTCGGGATGGGACGGGTACAACTGGTCGACGGAGCAGGGGACAGGACCAAGGCGCGCATCGACTTCGGCGCGGACATCGGAGAGAAGGACCTACTCGTCAAGTACGCGCCCATCGAGAAGCTGTAGGAGCCGGCGCCGCACGGTGGATGGAGACCGGCCACAATCCTGGAAATGTCGCCCACGCCACGATCGGATTCGGTCGAGCCCGTCACGAGGACTCCCGCGCGAGGGTAGAGTTGGCCAAGACCGAGCGAAACGAACACGGGATCTCCGTGGGCGGGCCGGTCTCCACTTCTTCGAAGCCGGTCATCCGGCATGGTGGTTCGAGCACTGCTCGGGGCATGTAAACTCGAAGAGTCGCTTTAAAGCCCGGCGGAAACTCGGAGTGGAAACTCCAAGG
>NZ_ANBD01000051.1 GCF_000341005.1 Nocardiopsis alkaliphila YIM 80379
TGTTCCTGACTTTATCAGCTGTTCCGTGTCCCGCAACTCGGCGGTTTTCGGTGTGACCGATCGGGGTAAGGAGCCCGTGGTGCTTCTGCCGCCCTGCTTTTCCTCGGAGTTTCCACTCCGGGTTTCCGCTGGGCTTGGAAGCAACTCTTCGAGTTTACATGCTCCGAGCACTGCTCGAACCATTCCGCCTTGAAGAGGTCGCCCAGATCGCGGCCCGGTGCCGAGCTCGAACCCGAGGGGTTCCGCTCACCGCACCGCGGCGACTTGGAGAACACTACCCCCACTCCTGGACCCGAGCAAACCGAGTCGCATGTGTCTCCGGTCACTCACTCACCCCTTGCTTCCCCAACCGAACGACCCGACCGGGCACCCGCGGCTCCCCAGACCCACATCTCCATAGACGCCCGCCTCCCCCGCGCCTCCTGGGGCGCTCTCTCCCTTCGTCCGTCTCCCTTCGCGCGCGTGCGCGCGGAGCGAACGGGGGGTGGACAGACCCGGTCGCGCCCCTCGTCCCCTCACGCATTACTCACCGAAATGATGAATCTCCTTTCCCTGAACACTCACTCTCATAACAAAAATCGAAGAGACGATCGGACGACCTCCAAGGATCCATTCGAAGGATCCCCTGACCCCGCAGAACCATTGCCTCCTCCAGGAAGAGCTTCTTGAGATCCCGGATCTTCGCAGATCAAGGGCCTGGACTCACCTTCTCGTGCCACCACTTTGAGCTTGATCATTTCCGACCACAAAAATCGACCAGAGAAAAGCACCAAGAGAACTCTTGAAATCCGCGGTCATTCGTCTCATGATGTGAGCATTGCTAGAACAGATTCTGCTCTGGTGGCACCCCGCTGCACGGGGAGGAATCAGACCAGGTCGCGTGCCGGATGTTCGGGGGAACGGCGAGGCGCAACGCGGCCATGCACCCATGGAAGGACCTGCATGGACAGCACATCCCCCGATGATGTGGTCGGGACCGACGGCGTCTCGTCCCCCGAGAGCCACACCAGCTGGAAGAGGTTCGCCCTCTTCTCCATCCCCGCCGGTGCGGCGATCGGTGGAATCCTGGTGGCGATGGCCGGCGGTGCGCTCGCGGCCACGTTCAGCATCTCGAGTCAGGAATTCAAGATCTCCGCGGACGAGATGACCGGCACGGGGTTCGCCCAGTTCGGTTGGATCAACGCCACCGCCCGCGAACAACCGGAACCCGCCGCGGTCGCCGGAATTCGGGAGGCCGAGATCGTCGGACTCTGCCAGTCCGTTCTGACCACCGAGTTCCCGATGGTCGGCAACATCTCGCTGATGCTCACCGCAGGTGATGCCGGCACCCCCGTCCGAGCCTCCGAACTGGTCATCGACATGAATCAGATGGACGGTAACGCCCGGTTCGACAACATGGAGATCGGTCGGGACGCCTCCACCCTCGACAAGGGCCCTGACGGGCTCGGCCGTGGACAGGGCCACAACGACCTGTTCGGCATGCAGTCCGACACCATCTACGTCGAGAACCTGGAGCAGACCGCCCAAGCCGCGTCAGCCGGCACCTTCCGGCTCCACAACCTGAGTCTCGGTGTCTCCCTGGGGGATGAGGAGTGCTTCTGAGTCCTCTTCGACGTTTGTGGGCCTCCTGGACCCGATGGCGTAAACGTCGCCCCTTCGCGGGCGGGCTACTGATGATCCTGGCAGGGGTCGAGATGGTCGCGATCGCTCAACTGCCGTTGGAACTGATGCTCTACCTCGGCGTCGGATCCGTGTCCACCCTGATCTTCAGCGGCATGCTGATAGTCCTCGGGTTGGTCACCTGGTTCACCCCGAACCAGCACGTGGTCTCCGGTAGCTTCGCCGGATTCATCGCTTTGGGCGCTCTCGTGCTCTCCAACCTCGGTGGGCTCGTCATCGGAACCCTGCTGGCGCTGGTAGGAGGCGGACTCGCCTTCGCCTGGCGCCCCGTCGCCCGACCTCCCCGGAAACAACGAAGGCGACGGCGCGGCAAGCACGCGGGGCGAGAATCCACGGAGGCCGAACCCTTGGGGGAGGGGGAGGTCCGGGAGACCAATCCCCTCCCCCTTGAAGAAGACCGTCCCCTCCAAGCCTGACCCTCACGGGTCGAACTTCACCGTCTTCGTCCCGACCAGTGCCGCGTTCACGGCCGGGGCGCTCGAACGACCGGGGCGCACATGGGCGCACACCTAGGCCCGTGTGTCCCCGGTTGGTCCATCGGCAAGTTCCGTCTACCTACGTCGGCGCGTACAACAACCCTCAGTTGCGCCGGGCGTCCCTCGCGTGTGCCGTCCGGCCATCACACACAAGGAGTACTCATGTCGGTTTTGCGACCGAGATCCCGCAGCTCCGTAGTCCTCGCCGCCTGTGCCACTGGAGCCCTCGCCCTGGCCTGGGGCGGTTCCGCTTTGGCCGCCCAGCAGGGTCCGACCACCGTCGAGCCCGCCGGCGCCGCATTCCAGGCGACCATGGTCGGCTCCGCGACCTTCGACGCGGGCGGCACCCTCATCACCTGTGACGTCTCCGTGACCGCCCCCGGTGACGGGAACAACCTCGTTCCGGAGAGCCCGGACAACCACAACCCGGCCGGCCCTGTCTCCGGGCCCATCAATGCTCCGACCTTCGATGACTGCGGCACGAACGTGCCATTGGTCAACGCGCAGGTCACCGTGGCCGACCCTGTGTGGGAGATGGAGATGTTCGCCGGAGAGCCCTCCACGGGCAGCATGGTGGTCCCGGCCGCCGGGATCGTGGTCTCCACGAGTGGTCTGGCCTCCTGCACCGCCACGGTGAGCCCCGATTCCGAGGTCACCATCAGCGGCACCTGGACCAATGGCGACCCGGCGTCGACGCTGGCGTTCGACACCACGGCACCGGTCTTGGTGGAGGGCGGCTTCGGTTGCCCCGACACCGATGAGGCCTATTTCTCCGCCACCTACGAGGTGACCAACGTCGACGATCCCACCGCACCGATCACCGTGACCGGCTGATCCCGACCGGAGGGTCTCGGTCATTCGACCGGGGCCCTCCCCTCCCGGAACCTCGGCACTCTCCACACTGACAACTACGCGCCGGTAGTCACTCACCCGAAGACGAAGAAACGGTCCCGTTCCGTCACCTACGGTCGCAGTACTCCGTGGAGTCACGAGGCGAAGGCTTCCCGGAGGGCGCGGACCGCTTCGCCCGTCCCCGTACATCCCTCGGAGACCTCATGGCGTCCCAAACCGGCAGTCCGTCCACCCACTTCCGGCCCCGAACCTCGTCCAAGCTGGGGCACACCCTCAAGGTGGTCGGGGTACTCGTCAAGGCCGGGGTGCTCTCCCTTGGCCCTCCGGCCAAGATCGTGCGCCAGCTACGTCGACTCAGGGCCTGGGGCCCGACCATGGCGGGCGGTTACGCCGCCGCCGCCGAACGCGCCCCCGACCGGGTCTCGGTGATCGACGAAGCCGGAGCCACGACCTTCGGGCAGACGAATCTGCTGGCTCAGCGACTCGCAGGGGAGTTGCACCACATGGGGGTACGCCCGGGTTCTCGGGTGGGGATCCTGTGTCGTAACCACGGTGCGATGGTGCGGGCGATGGTGGCCTGCAGCCGCCTGGGCGCCGACTCCGTGTTGTTGAACACCGGGCTGGCCGCGGGTCCCTTGGCCGAGGTGGTCGAGAACAACGAGGTGGCGCTGCTCATCGCGGACGCCGATTTCGAGGAGCTCTACAAGGGACTGCCGAGGTGGATCCCGAGGGTTACCGCGTGGGGTGAGCCGAGCGAGCCGGGCCCTCGGGTCCCGTTGGAGCTCGTGGAGGGGGAGGTTTCGAAGGCCGAGCCGGAGCCACCGAAGAAGCCGGGCAGGTTGATCGTGCTGACCTCCGGGACGACGGGCGCCCCCAAGGGGGCGCGTCGTCCCACGCCCAAGGGACCGCAGGACGCGGCTTCGGTGCTGTCCCGGATCCCGTTGAACTCCAAGGATCGGATCCTGGTGTCGGCGCCGATCTTCCACACGTGGGGACTCGCGGGTGTCCAACTGGGCATGTCGATGCGGGCCACTTTGGTGATGCGCCGGCTGTTCGATCCGGAGGAGGTGCTGCGGACCATCCAGGAGCAAGGGTGCACGGCGCTGTTCGCGGTGCCGGTGATGTTGCGACGGATCATGGACCTGCCCCAGGCCACCCGAAATAAGTACGACACCTCCTCGCTACGGATCGTCGCGTGCAGTGGTTCGGCGATGAGCCCTCAACTGATCAACGATTTCATGGATGCGTTCGGCGACGTGGTCTACAACCTGTACGGATCCACCGAGGTGTCGTGGGCGACCATCGCGACCCCTGAGGACCTGCGGTCGTCGCCGACCACGGCGGGGCGGCCCCCGCTCGGTACACGGATCGCGGTCTTGGACGAAAGCGGTCGGGAGGTTCCTCCAGGCACCGAGGGCGCCATCTTCGTTCGCAACGAAATGCTCTTCGACGGTTACACCAACGGCGCGCACAAGCGGGTGACCGACGGTCTGATGGAGACCGGGGACCGCGGTCATGTGGACGAACACGGCCTGTTGCACGTGGCCGGGCGTGATGACGACATGATCGTTTCGGGTGGTGAGAACGTCTTCCCGCGTCCCGTGGAGGAAGCGATCGTGACGCTGCCCGAGGTGTGTGAGGTCGTGGTGACGGGTGTGTCTGATGAAGAGTTCGGACAGCGGTTCGTGGCGTACGTGGTGCCCCATGAGGGGCACGAGGTGGACCCGAACGCGGTCAGATCGCACGTCCGTGAGGCATTGGGGCGGTTCTCGGTTCCGCGTGAGGTGATCTTGGTGGAGGAACTACCGCGCAACGCCACCGGAAAGGTGGTCAAGCACAGGCTCGTGGACGACACCCGCAGGATCGAAACGAAGTAGCGCTGAAGTCTCGGGTGCCGGTGCGACTTCGCGCCGGCACCTTTGGCGTGTGCGTTGTATGCACGTATGTGCCCCTTCGTTCTCAAGGGTGGTTTTTACTTGTACGCAAGGCGGTTGTGGGCGTTGACATCGGGTGCGCGGTTACTACGATGACGAGTGATGCCCGAGCCTTCCCCACCCCCTGGGGGCGAATTCGAACTCCCCCCGGTCGACGAGCAGATGTGCTTCGCGCTGTACGCGGCCTCTCGCGCCGTCACCAACCTCTACCGCCCACTGCTCGACCCACTCAACCTGACCTATCCCCAATACCTGGTCATGATGCTGCTGTGGGAACGGGGCGAGTGCTCGGTCAAGGTGATCGGCACGGTGCTCCAACTCGACTACGGAACGCTCACCCCCTTGCTCAAGCGGCTGGAGAACGGCGGCCTACTACGACGTGACCGTGACCCCGACGACGAACGTTCGGTACTGGTCACTCCCACCGATCAGGGCCATGACCTGCGGGCTCGAGCCCAAGGCATCCCGGAAGCGATCGGGCGGGTGATCGACCTTCCCGAGGAGGAGTTCGAGACCACCAGGCTCGCGCTGCGTCGACTGACCGCCAACGTGCTCGCGGGAGAGGCTCGCGTGGCGAAGCAAGCCTGAGTTCGAGGACGTGCCCCCTCAGCACCGCGTTCGCGGAGTCGGTGGCGGGACCGGCGACGGACACCACGGGGGTCGTGTCCGTCGGCCACGCCGGGGGGAAACCGTGCGGGCGGGCCATGTGCCCGCCCGCGCGTGTGTCGCGGCTGTGTCGTCTCAGCAGCCGTCGACCGTGTGCTCCCAATGGCCCGGCGAAGTCTCGGTGAGGGAGGTCGTGATCGCCATGGTCCATAGGCCGAGCGAATCGTCGGAGCCTACCGCGTAGGCGAACCCGGCGCGGTGCACGGCGCGTCCCTCGTCGACGTGGACGTAGTTGTTCGCGGTGACGCACTCACCCGCGGGCGGATCGGTGGGTTCCTCGGTCGGAGGCTCGCCCGGTCCCTCGGTGGGCTCGGGCGTGGGTTCCTCGGTCGGGGGATCGGTCGGTTCCACCCCTCCGGCGATTCCCCAGAACTGCGCTGTGTACCCGGTGGAGCACACCGAGTCGAGGAAGTAGGCCCCCTCGGAACCGCAACCCGTGGCCGGATCGACCGGGGTCCCATGCCCCAGTCCCACCACGGAGAAGTGGGCGAGGGACGCGTCATCGGACCCGCCCCCGTAGTACGAGGCGGTGGTGGATCCAGGCAGTTCCTCGATCGCGTCCGGGGTGGTGGACAGTCCGCCGGCGTTCGCCCACTGGGCCACCGAGGCTTCTCCGTTGGCGGGGGCCACCACGGTGTCGGCGGTGCCGTGCCAGACGGCGACTCTGGGCAGCTCGGCTCCCTCGGGAATCTTGGCGCGGACCCGGTCGCCCCACTGTTCGGCGGTGCGGTTCTTACCCGGGTTCATACAGGTGAAGGCGTCGAGCATCCCGGTGGCGCACCCCACCGGGACGCCCGCGACGATGCTCCCGCCGGCGAAGACGTCAGGGTAGGAGGCCAGGAGTTCGGCGGCCATGGCGCCACCGGCGGACAGACCGGAGACGTAGACGCGCTCTGCGTCCACTCCGTGTTCGGCGATCGCGTACTCCACCATGGAGCGGATCGACCTGGCCTCGCCCGAGTCCCGAGCCACGTCGGCGGGCTCGAACCAGTTGAAGCAGCGGGTGGGGTTGTTGCTCGTGTTCTGTTCGGCGTAGACGAGCGCGATCCCGGAGGCTTCGGCCTGTTCCGCCCAACCGGAGTGGTGGTGGTAGTCGGAGGCGCTCTGCGCACAGCCGTGCAGGAGTACGACCAGGGGCGCGCCCGTGGGGAGACCGTCGGGCACGTATTCGTGCATGGCGAGGTTTCCGGGGTCCGCGCCGAAGGAGGGCACCGGATCCAAGGTGGCCGCCGAGGCCCTCGGGGCCATGAGGACGATCAGCGCGGCGGTCAGCACGAGCGCCACGGTGAGTGCGGCCAAGGGCGGAAATCTTCGGGCGTGGGAGAGATGGGGTCGCATGACGCTGCTCCGGGGGTTCGATCAGCGGGTGGTCCGGCCGGGCCTTTTCCCGGAGCCTAGGATTGATGTGATCTGCACGACATGTGCACGAGACCCTGACCGCTCGCCCCGTACCGGTGAGAACCCCACAGGA
This sequence comes from Nocardiopsis alkaliphila YIM 80379, assembly GCF_000341005.1. Taxonomy (GTDB): domain Bacteria; phylum Actinomycetota; class Actinomycetes; order Streptosporangiales; family Streptosporangiaceae; genus Nocardiopsis; species Nocardiopsis alkaliphila. Next base: position 7,080 of record NZ_ANBD01000051.1, read on the forward strand.
GGTCCTTGAGGCATGGTCGAACACCACATGTCCCACCCCGAGGCTGTGTCCGTCACAACCATCCCCCGCGACCCGCCCTCGGCCTAGTTTGCTGACATGACGACGCACGAGTTCCTGTCGCAGCCGCTATCGGCCACCCCCACCGCCCAGGCTTCCCCCCATACCCGCCATGTCGACCTCCATGGACGAAGCGCCCTGGTGACGGGAGCCGCCGGCGGCATCGGCCTGGCCTGTGCCCGACGCCTGTCGGCCGCCGGGGCCATGGTTCGTCTGATCGACGTCGACAGGGCCGCTCTGGACGTACTCGCGGAAGAGGGTGTGGGCGAGGTGGTCGAATTGGACCTGACCGACCTGGACGCCGCGGAGGAGGCCGCCCACGGCGCGGACATCGTGGTCAACAACGCCGGAGTGCAGACCGTCGCCCCCGTACAGGAATTCCCTCCGGATCGCTTCTCGCTGATCCTGCGACTGATGGTCGAGGCGCCCTTTCGTTTGGTGCGCGGCGCACTGCCGCACATGTACGAGCACGGTTGGGGGCGGGTCGTCAACATCTCCTCCGTCCACGGTCTGCGCGCCTCCGCCTACAAGTCGGCGTACGTGGCGGCCAAGCACGGCTTGGAGGGACTGTCCAAGGTGATCGCCGTGGAGGGCGCCGAACACGGGGTGACCTCCAACTGCGTGAACCCCGGTTACGTGCGTACCGCGCTGGTGGAACGACAGATCGCCGACCAGTCCGAGGCGCACGGCATCGCCGGGGAGCGGGTGATCTCTGAGGTGCTCTTGGCCCGTACCCCCGTCAAACGCCTCATCGAACCCACGGAGGTGGCCGAACTGGTCACCTACCTGTGCGGTGACCACGCCTCGTTCATCAACGGGGCGTCCCTTCCCATCGATGGAGCTTGGAGCGCGACCTGAACACCACCCCGAAGCCCTCAGGCGAGGGCGGCGCGCAAGGCGCCCAACGACAGGCCCTCTTCCTGGAACTGCTGCTGCGTGACGCGCCGGCCGTGGAGTACGAGCGGCCGGTGCTACGTGCTCGTTCGGACGGTGCCGACGCGGAGACGATCGCGGCGCTGGAGGGCACGAAGCTGGCGGCGCTACGGGTGCGATCGGTGCTGCGAGACCGACAACGTCGCGAGTCGGAACTGAGCGCGCTGTTCGAGACCGCCAACGACCTCGCCGGGATGCGCAGCCTGGACCAGGTGTTGCAGGCCATCGTGGAACGGGCCCGGCACCTGCTGGGCACAGACGTTTCCTATCTGACGTTGAGCGACCCGGAGGCCGGGGACACGTACATGCGCGTGACCTCGGGATCGGTGTCGGCGGCCTTCCAACAGTTGCGGTTGGCCCCGGGGCGGGGTCTGGGCGGTCTGGTGGCCACCACCGGGCTGCCGTACGTGACGGCGAACTACTTCGCGGACCCTCGGTTCGACCACGCGGACAACATCGATCACGCGGTGCGAGACGAGGGTCTGGTGGCGATCCTGGGAGTGCCGTTGAAGATGAACGGGCGTGGGGTGGGGGTACTCTTCGCCGCCAACCGACGTGAACGCCCCTTCGCGCACTCGGAGGTGGCGTTGCTGTCGTCGCTGGCCACCCACGCGGCGATCGCGATCGACAACGCGAACCTGATCGACGACACTCGCCGCGCCTTGGACGAACTGCACACCGTCAACGAGCGTTTGCAGCGGCACACGGCTTCGGTGGAGCGCTCGGCGGCGGCTCACGACCGGTTCACCGACCTGGTGCTGGATGGAGGTGGGGTGCGCGAGGTCGCGGCCGCCGTCGCGGAGGTGCTGAGTGGTTCGGTGCGTCTGCACGATCGGACCTCGGACGTGTCGGTGACGGCCTCTCCCAGCGGCGAGGTAGGCGAGCCGGCCCCCGGAGGAGATCCCCTCTTTGAAGGGGACGAAGAACTCGGTGAAGCCGTGCGCTCGTCCTTGGCCAGCGGACGTGCGGTGGCGGTGGGCGAGGTCTGGGTCGCTGCCGCCGCGGCGGGAGGGGAGCCCTTGGGCACCCTGGTGTTGCGCGGGGCCGAACTGGAGGGCACCGACCAGCGGGTGTTGGAGCGGGCCGCCATGGTGACGGCCCTGTTGTTGCTCATTCGGCGTTCGGTGAGCGAGACCGAGCACCGGGTCCGCGGTGACCTGCTCAACGAACTGTTGGAAGTGCCCGCGCGCGATCCGGTGTCGTTGCGGCAACGAGCGGCGCTGCTCCACACCGACCTGGACGCTCCGCACGTGCTGGTGGTGGCCGAGGCGGCGGGCGCGGATCCTCAGCGGCTGCGATCGGCGGCCACCTTCGCGGCCGAGACCACAGGTGGTCTGGTCACCAATCGCGGCGGGCGGCTGGTGTTGGCGTTACCGGGGTCGGAACCGGCCCAGGTGGGACGACGGGTGTGCGTGGAGTTGTCCGCCGCCGCCAACGGTCCGGTGACGGCCGGGCTCTCCGGCCCCACCAGGGGACCGGAAACCTTCCGGGAGGCGTTCACCGAGTCGGTCCGGTGCCTGCAAACGTTGCGCGCGTTGGGGCGTGAGGGTGACACGGCCACCATCGACGACCTGGGGTTCTCCGGGCTGTTGTTGGGTCGGGACCGGGACGTGTCCGGATTCGTCTCCTCCTCCTTGGGTCCGTTGTTGGAGTACGACGAGCGGCGGGGAACGCTGCTGGTGGACACCTTGAGGGCCTACTTCGCGGCCGGGGGCAACCTGTCCCGGGCCAAGGACCATCTGCACATCCACGTGAACACGGTGGCGCAGCGTCTGGAGCGGATCGGGCAGCTCATCGGGACGGACTGGCAGCACCCCGACCGCGCGTTGGAACTACAGCTCGCCCTCCACCTGCACGATCTGCTCGACAAGGGTGTGGATCTGCTCGGCGACCAGAGCGGCGCTTGAGGAGAAGAGCGGACTGTAGTGGTTGTCGTCGGCCAACTCGGTCGTGCGAATCGACGCGGGGAGGCCGGCGAGGCGTTCGGTCGTGTACAGGCCAGGGCTCTGGTCCATGAGGCCGCGCGCGGTCCACAGCAGGTGGGCGGGGCAGGGCAGGCGGTGGACGGCTCCGAGGACCTCGGCATCGGTCAAGACCTGGGAACCGTCCACGCGCACGGCCGTCTCGTCACAGGCGGAACGTTGCCGTGGTGGGCTGCCGACGAGGTCGCGTAGGACGTAGTCGTCCAGCCAGGTGTTCCAGCGCCCCTGGAAGGCCGGGTGCTCCCGCCAGAAGTCCCGGTAGTCGTCGGGTCCGGTGAAGGTCATACGCAGGCGGGCCATGGCCGGGCCGATGACGGTGTCGATGTCGGTGCCTGGGGGTACGGGCAGGCCGAACCCGCCGTCCACAAGGAGCAGACCGGCCACCACGTCGGGGCGGCGCACGGCCAGGAGCGCGGCGACGAACGCTCCCATGGAATGACCGACGACCACCGTGCGCCGTACGCCGAGGCCATCGAGCACGGCGATGAGGTCGTCGGTGTGAGCGGCCAGTCCATGGGGGCCGGGGAGGTGCCCACTGGCACCTCGACCCCGCAGGTCGGGGGCGATGAGCCCCGGCCCGCCCCGAGCGGAGAGTTCGGCCGCGGTACGGGCGAAGGAATATCCGTTGGCGGTGATTCCGTGGACGGCCAGGACCGGAACGCCGGAGCCGGAACCCCAGGTCGTCACGGTCAGGTCGCCCCCGGCGACGGGGACGGTGCACTCGTCCCCGTCGATCCGGGAGGGTTCGGTCACGAGTCGTCGACCTTCCGTGCGGATTCGGCGCGTCGGTCCCCAAGGGCGCTTCTGATTCGCCCCGGTAGGGCCACCATGCCGCCGGGGAAGAAGAAGACCATCAGGACGAAGAGCGTGCCGAGGACGAACAAGGGCTGGGAGAGGGGCGCCTCGATCCAGGCGGGCAGGGCGTCGAAGGTTCCACCGGACTGAAGCAACCGGTTCTCGGCGTAGGTGTACAGGGCGGCGCCGAGAAGCGGGCCCCAGCGGGTGCCCGCGCCGCCCAGGGCGACCATCACGAGGAGGGTGAGGGTGAACTCGGCGGTGGTGATGCCAGGGGTGACTCCGCCGTTGACCAGTAGGTAGGCCACACCTCCCAGCGAGGCCAGTCCACCACCGGCGGTGAACGCCACCAGTTTGTAGGGGTAGGGGTTGATGCCCAGGACCGCCACACGTTGTTCGTTGGCGCGGATGCCCTGCCAGACCCGACCCACGGGTGTGCCGGCCAGCCACCACACCACGGCCAGGACGACCACGACGTAGCCCACGGCCACCCAGTACAGGTTGACGGTGTTGACCACACCCACGAAGGCGGCGGGGATGGTCTCGGTGTTGAGCGCCAGGCCCTCCTCACCTCCGGTCCAGCGACCGGGGTCACGGGAGACGAGGATGGAACCCGCCTCCGCGAAGGCCAGGGTGACCATGGCCAACGCGATTCCGTTGACCCGCAGTGAGACCGCGCCCAGCACCAAGGCCAGGAGGGTGCCGCCGACCACCGCGATCAGTGCCGACCACAGCAGCGACAGGTTCAGCACGGACATCAAGAGTGCGGCGGCGTAGGCCCCGCAGGCGAAGTAGAGGGCGTGTCCGAAGGACAACAGCCCGACCCGTCCATAGAGCAGGTCGTAGCTGGTGGCCAGCCCGCCGAAGATCAGGCACAGGGCGAGCAGGTGCAAGGTGGAGGGGCTGTTGAGGGCGCCGTGGAACAGCCCGGGAACGTACAGGGTGGAGAAGGGCAAGGACAACGCCACCACCAAGAGTACGGCGGGCACCGCCCACCAGGGCAGGGAACGGCGTCGCCGAGCGTCAGGGACGGTGGGCGGTTTCGGGGATCCGGAGGCGTCATGGACGGCCACGTCGGTATCGGTCATCATGCCACCCTCTCCGCGGACTTCTTCGCGGTCAGACCGCCCTGCCTGGTGAGCAGCACCACGGCCAGCACGGCGACCACGGCGATGTCACCGAGTCCGGCGACGGTGTAGTAGTTGGCGAACTGCTGGATGAGGCCCACGGTCATCGATGCGATCGCGCAACCGGTGAGCGAGGTGGTTCCGCCGATCACGACCACGATGAACGCGAAGATCAGCAGTGACATCCCCTGGGTGGGGGTGACCACACCGAAGTAGAGGCCGCCCAAGGAGCCGGCGAGCGCGGCGGCGGCCCCGCCGATCGCGAACACCAGGGTGAAGGACTTGCGAACGTCGATCCCCAGGGCGGTGACCATGGCCCGGTCCTGTACCCCGGCGCGGACGATGAGTCCGTATCGAGTGCGGGAGTTGAACAGCCACAGGGCGACGAACACGGCGATCGCGGCCAGGATGAGCAGGTAGCGGTCCTTGGGGACGTTGACGCCTAGGAACGGGAGCGTGCCGGAGACCAGTTCCGGTCGGGGGAAGGTGAGCGGGTCGGCGCCCCAGATGGCCTGGATGAGCGCGGGTACCGCCAGGCTCAGACCCACGGTGGCGAGGATCTGTTCGCGGTGTCTGCCGTACAGCGGGCGGATCACGCAGAGTTCGACCAGGACGGCGGCAAGGGTTCCGGCGGCCACGCCGAAGACCACGGCCAGGAGGAAGCCCGCCCCGGCCGGTCCCGCCCCGGGCAGGTGGCCGGCGGCCCACCAGGTGCCATAGGCACCGATCGCCAGGAAGGCGCCATGGGCGAAGTTGAGGACGTCCATCAGGCCGAAGATCAGGGACAGGCCCGAGGCGATGAGGAAGTACAGGGCACCGAGACCGAGCCCGGTGATGATGAGGAGAACGATGGTGCTCATGTGGTGTCCATCCGTCCGTCCGTGGGTTCGTCGGTGGCCGCTCGGGCCACACCGAGGAGGGAGCGGACACGGTCGGCGTCGTCGAGGAGTTCTCCGGCGGGGCCGGTGTGGATGACCTTTCCGGCGTCGATGACCACGGCTTGGTCGGCCACCCGGCGCACCAGGGAGAGATTCTGCTCCACGAGCAGCACGGGAACGCTTTCGGCTGCGGTGGCGACGGCGTCGGCGACCTCACGGACGATCCTGGGTGCCAGTCCCTTGGTGGGTTCGTCCACGATGAGCAGCCGATTGTCGTTGAGCAGGGCGCGGCCGATGGCGAGCATCTGTTGCTGCCCGCCGGAGAGGGTGCCGGCCGGCTGGCTCGCCCTCTTGCGCAGCTCGGGGAAGAGTTCGTGGACCAGTTCGTAACGCGGATCGCCGGGGCGTCGTTCGGCGATGCGCAGGTTCTCGGCGACGGTGAGGGCCGCGAAGATCCCGCGTTCCTCGGGGACGTAGCCGATCCCGCGAGCCACGATGGTGTGGGTGGGGAGTCCGGTGACGTCGGAGCCATCGAGGGTGATCCGACCGGTACGGGGCACCAGTCCGAGGAGCGCCTTGACCGTGGTGGTCTTGCCGACGCCGTTGCGGCCCAGCACCGCGGTGACCCCGCGGCCGGGCATCGTGAAGGACACCCCTTGGAGGATGTGGGAGCCCTCGATCCACACGTGCAGGTCGTCCGCTTCCAGGAGCGGCGCGGGCGCGCTCACGCTCCGTCCCCGAGGTAGGCGGCCTGAACGTCGGGATCGGCCATGGCGGTGTCGGGGTCGGTGTAGGTGAGAAGGGCGCCGTGGTGCATGACGGCCAGGCGGTCGGCCATGTCGAGGAGCACCTCCATGTGGTGTTCGACCATGAGGACGGTGCAACCCTGTTCACGGTGCACGTCCTGGATGACGGTGGTGAGCTCGCCCACCTCTCCGGCGCTGACTCCGGCCATGGGTTCGTCCAGGAGGATGAGCCGAGGGCCTCGGGCCAGGAGAAGGGCGAGTTCGAGCTTGCGTTTGTCGCCGTGGGAGAGGTCACCGGCGAGGAAGTCCACGCGGTGGGAGAGACGGACCAGTTCCAGGGCCCGGGTGGCGTCGGCGCCGCCGTCGGGGGCGGCCGGTCGCCAGAATCGACGAGACTCCCCGGTACGCGCTTGGACCGCGAGTCCGACGTTGGCCCCGACGGTGAGGTCGGCGAAGACACTGGAGGTCTGGAAGGTGCGACCCATGCCGAGGGCCGCTCGGCGATGGGGCGCGTGCCGGGTGATGTCGTTTCCGGCCAGGCTCACGGTGCCGGCGGTGGGTTTGGTGAGACCGCTGATCAGGTTGAACAGTGAGGTCTTACCGGCGCCGTTGGGGCCGATGAGGGCGACGAACTCGCCTTCGGTGACGGCCATGGTGACGCCGTCGACGATGACGGCTCCGCCTACGGACCAACTGAGTCCGTCCAAGGCCAGAACGGGTGTGGCGGACCTCCCACCGGGCCCGGGGGTCACACCCGGCGGCGTGGTGTGGGTGCTCATACTCACTCCGCGATCGCGGGTTCGACGTCGGCGGCGGGAATCTCCGCGACGAGTTCGGGGTGGGCCTCGTCTCCCGTGCCGACCAGTTCGACCTGGTACATGGGCTGGATGAGGGCGTGATCCTCGGCTCGGATGTGCAGTTCACCCTTGACGCCCTCGAAGGTCCAACCGGACAGGGCGTCGATGCGCTCGGCGGTCTCGTCACCGGCGGAGGCGGCGTGCACGACCATCTGGGCGGCGGTGAAGCCGTCGGGGGTGAACAGGTCGACCTCACCACCCTCGGCCTCGACGGTCTCCTTCATGATCTGGGCGATCTCGGTTCCGGAGGCTCCGTCGAAGTAGTGGGAGAGGAAGGAGATACGGTCGCCGGCCTCGCCGAAGATCGGATAGGAGGGCTTGATGTCGAGCCCGGTGACGACCTCGGTGGAGTCGAGGACGCCCTGCTGATCGAGGGCCTGCCACATGGCGGAGGCGGTCTCGCCCGCCCAGGCGACGAAGACCAGGTCGGGGTCGGCCTGGTTGACCTGCTCGGCGAAGGGGGTGAGATCGGTGGTGTCCGCGGGAGCGAGGACACTGTCGACATTGGCGCCCTCGGCTTCGAGGACCTCGGTCACGGCGTCGACGTTGTCCTGACCGAACGCGTTCTGCTGGGCGAAGACGACGACGTCGGAACCCTCGGGATCGTCCATGAAGCCGGCGGCGGCGAGGATGTCCTGGTAGGTCTGCCGGCCCGAACGAAACGTGTGGTCGTTGATCCCGGTGATGGCGTCGGTGGCGGCGGCCCCGGAGATGAACAGGATGTCGTTCTGTTCGGCCAAGGGGGCGACCTGCACCGCGATCCCGGAGGCGGTGGAGCCGGCGAGGATCCCATGGCCGTCACCGATGAGCTCACGGGCGGCGGATACCGCCTTGTCGGGTTCACCCGCGTCGTCCATGTAGGTGACCTCGATCGAGCGACCCTCGATCTTCCCGGTGCCGTTGGTGGCGTGGTCCAGTCCGGTTTCGAAACCCTGTCGGTACTGCTCGCCGTAGGTCGCCAGCGGTCCGGTCGCCGAATAGACGATGCCGACCTTGATGGGCCCGTCCGCGTCGGTTCCGGCGGCGTCGCCGGGGCTGCCACAGGCGGCCCGGGGGATCGTGGCCGCGAGGACACCGGCGGCCAAGGGGGTCTTGCGCATGTTCTTCCTCCAGTCGGCACCCGCCGTTGGTCGCGGCGTGACCCGCCGGGGGATGGGGGTGCCATCCCGAAGGTAGAACCGTGGTGATCGGTTTCACATGTAGCCAAGGCATACATTCGGCCGCGAACCGGTGTCCCTGTCGCCCACAGTGAGACCTTCCAGGGCTAACAGGGTCCTTGGTCGAACCAGGCGCCCCATTCTCCGGCGACACCGGGGGGCAGCCCGTGGGTCCACCACCGGGCCTGGTACTCACGGCCCTCGTAGTGGACGCGGTCGCCCTCCCTGTAGACCTTGCGCGGATCCCAGGCCTGGCCGGAGCAACTCGGCGCGTCGTCGCCACCACCGCCGGGGGGCTCGGAGGCCTCACCATCACCGGGATCTTCGGGCCGGCCACCGTCGTCTTCCTGCTCCCGCCGGTCGTCCTGGGACTCCTCCTCGGTCGCCGTCTCCTCTTCGTCCTCCTCGATCTCCTCCGGGCCGGTGGAGATGGTGAGGGTGACGTTCCCGTCCTCGGGCAGGATCGTTCCGGGTTCGGGATCTTGTCCGCTGACCCGCCCCTGGGGAGCGGTGTCGCTGGGCACCTCCACCACGGTGGTGTCCAACCCCAGGTCGTCGAGGACGCCGGCGGCCTCCTCCTGTTCCAGATCGATCAAGGTGGGGACGATGACCCCCTCACTGACCTGGAGGGTGATCTCTTCCTCGCGGTCACCATCGTCACCGGCCTCGGGGGTGGTGGACAGGACGGTGCCGGGATCGTGGTCGGGGGAGTGTTCCTGCACCACCTTCACTTCGGTGAACCCCGCCTGCCGTAGAAGGGTGCGGGCCTCCGGTTCGGTGTCACCCGCCACGTCGGGAACCTCGACGAACCGTGGACCGATGGAGACCGCCAGCAGGATGTTGTCGCCCGCCACCAACTCCGTACCGGCGGCGGGGTCGGTCGCCGCCACCTCACCCGATTCGGTGTCGTCGCTGTAGGTGTCCTCGTAGGCGTAGTCCAGGTCCAGGTCCAAGGCGGCCAACTCCACCTCGGCCATCTCCACGGAGAAGCCGGTGAGGTCGGGGAGTTCGACGGCGTCGTCGGGCATCAACGCCCATCCCGTGGCCAAGAGTGCCAGGACGAGGACCCCCGCGCCCACCAGGACGGGGACACGGCGCCACACGGGAAGGGGGGTCCCATCCGTGGGTTCGTCGGCCTCGACCACGGGGATCGACTGAGTGGTCCGTCCCTCACCCGCGTCCTCGGCCGGCAAGGATCTGAGGACCTGTTCGACCAGGGTCAGGTACTGACCGGCGTCGCGCGGACGATAACGCGGGTTGGTCTCCGTGGCGTTGGCGACGAGCATGTCCAGATCCGGGGGGAGACCCGGGATCACCGAGGAGGGACGCGGCACGGCGTCGTGATCGAAGTGCGGCGAACCCGTCATCAACGCGTACAGCAGGCAGCCGACGGCGTGGACGTCGGTGCGCGGGGTGACCCCTCCGACGTCCACCATTCGGAAGCCGGTGACGGTCACCCGCCCCTCGTCGTCCAAGATCACTTCTCGTGGGCCGAGCCCGCCATGTACGAGACCTTGGTCGTGTGCCTCGTGGAGGGTGGTGAGCACGTCGGCCACGATCGACAAGGCGGCGTGCGGGCCGTAGCGGAATCCGTGCTCTCCCCCATCGAGTGTCTCGGCGAGGCTCTCCCCCGGCGTGTGCTCGGTGACCATGTACACGTGGTCGCCATCGTGACCATCGCTCAGGACTCGGGGCAGACCGGGAACCTCCAGCCCGGAAAGGGCTTGGGCACGACCGAGGAAGGCTTGCACGGTCGTGGGGTCGGCCGCGGCCTCGGGGCCGAGGAGGGTCACGGTGACGGGGCGGTCGGTGCTCGTGTCCCGGCCGGAGTACACGGACACCGTGCCGTCGCCACGGACTCGCTCTCCAAGAAGCACTCTCTCGTGCAACACGAGACCGGTGAGGGGATCGGGGGTCATGGTCGGATTGTACGGTGAGATGTCCTGAATAAGGTCCTTTATCAGGCCGGATACGGACCGTCACCGGACGCTAGGATGAGACCACGACGCCCCTTTCACCCCCAGGTGAGGCACCATGGTCTCCCCCGAGGCGACCGACCGGGCCGCAGGGGCCCTCTCGGGTGGCGCGTGTGGTGACGTCCTCGGCGTCCCCTATGAGTTCGGCGCACCTTTGTCAGGGATCCGGACGCCCGAGATGATCGGTGGCGGGCTCGGTCCCCACGCACTCGGGGAGCACTCCGACGACACACGGATGGCGGTGTGCGTCGCCGAGGCACTTCGTGATCACGAGGACCCGTGCTCTCCCGAGACACTGGGGCAGACCACCCGAGCCTTTTCGGCCTGGATGCGCGAGGGTGCCTTTGAGATCGGTGCCCAGACCGGACGGATTCTTCGAGGCAGCGACCGGGGCCTCACCAGGAGCGACGCCGGCGCGGCCGAGACGATGCTCCACCATTCCCGCTCCGTACCCGGAGGCGGTGCACGGTCGGCCCGGTTACCGCGCCGAAGGCCTCGGTGGACTCGCCTTGGCGATCGTGCGGCGGCACGTGGGTCGAGCCGGCGACGGCCACACCCGGTGCCGGGGGTTTCCTGACCGGGCGTGGCCATTTCCGGTGTCCGCCGTGCGGCATCATGGTGCCGCATGGTGCGGAACGCGAATGGGGAGCGGTCATGACCGAGCGGATCGAGTGGGTGCCCGCACTGGACCACCCTGAGTTGATGGCGGACCCGGTACGGGCCGTGGTGGCGAGGTTCGACGGGTCGGTCCGGGCCGCGAAGATCGACCCGGAGGTCGCGGACACCGCGGCGTTCTGTGAGCGCTACGGATTGTCCCTGGACACCAGCGCCAACTGTGTGGTGTTGGCCGCCAAGCGGGGCGGTGAGGTGGAGTACGCCGCGTGCATGGTCTTGGCCACGCAACGGGCCGACGTCAACGGCGCCCTGCGGCGCCACCTGGGGGCGCGCAAGGCCTCCTTCGCCCCGATGGACGAGGCCACCGGACTCACCGGGATGGAGTACGGGGGGATCACCCCGTTCGGCCTACCGAAGGAATGGCCGATCCTGGTGGACAAGGCCGTCCACGACACCCCATGGGTGGTCGTGGGCAGTGGCCTGCGTCGATCCAAACTGCGGGTTCCCGGCCCGTTGTTGGCCGAGCTGTCCGGCGCCGAGGTGCTCGCGTTGACCAAGTAGCGGCCACAGGTCGATTTGTCGACAAATCGACCTGTGGTTTCGGCGTGGCCCGGGTCGTTTTCGACCCGGGCCGGCTTCGTCATCGGGGAACACGTCGCACCGACGATCGGGCACGGGTTCGGGCCATGTCCCGTCGAAGGGGGAGCCCCGCACGTGCTCCGCGAGGGCCCTTCTCCGGTTCGAAGTCAGGTCGCGCAGCGAATCGACGCCCCAAGGCTCGACGGAAGCGGTACCACTTCGGTGCTGTCCGATTCATCGGTCGGCCCAGGCCCTTGGTGTCCGCGTCCTCGACCTCGGCCGACTCCCATTCGGGGAACGCCGCCTCGACCTCCGCCCGCGAAACCCCTTCGACCATTCGTCGATAGACCGACGGGCCGAAGGCGAGTACCAACAAGGTGGCTCCCGAAGTGGCGAGCGCCGTCACTACCCGGCCCTCAGCGGCCCGCTGTCCTGAATCGAGTCCCTGGAGACATCCAATGTCGAGGAAGAGGTCGAACGCGCCACCGAGGTCGGCCGACTCCAGGTCGGTGGCCTCACCCACGACGTAGGCGACCCCTTCGGGCTCCTTGCGGCGAGCGGCTTCGATTGCTGTAGGCACCAGGTCCACGCCCACGGCCTCCCGGCCATGGCGGGCCAACTCAGGCGTGAACCGCCCACGCCCACACCCGATGTCCAATGCCCGACCAGGACCCTCATCGCGTTCTCTCAGCTCATGTCGGAGCCAGGAACGAGAAGCTGAGCTCCGGCTGCGGGCCCGTAGCGCTCCCATGGGGTGAACCCCAGACGGTACATCCGCGCGTAGTCGGTCATGGCTCCACGGTAAGTCGGCCTCATAAGCCAGGGAAGGTGACCCGCTATCACCAGCGAAAGCGCTGGTGAGGCGCACATCCGCAGACCGGCACCTATTTACTGAACGATCGGTCTGTAATACTGTTTCCACAGACCACCAGCCGAGGAGAGGACCGTCAGGTGTCCGAAGTACTGGAGAGCTACGCCCAGGGGTCGTGGTTCACCCCCGCGGACAAGGGCGCGCCCCTGGCCGACGCGAACACCGGGGAGACCGTCGCCCGGATCTCGAAGAACGGCCCCGACGTCGCCGAGATGATCGAGTACGCGCGTTCCGTGGGCGGCCCCGCCCTTCGAGCACTCACCTTCCACCAGCGGGCGAACCTCCTCAAGGAGGTCGCCAAGCACCTCATGGAGTACAAGGACGAGTTCTACGCCCTTTCGTACCGGACCGGCGCGACCAAGCGTGACACGATGGTCGACGTCGACGGCGGATTCGGCACCCTCTTCAGCTTCTCCAGCAAGGGCCGCCGCGAACTCCCCAACTCCACCGTCATCCTCGACGGTCCCCTGGAGCCGCTGAGCAAGGGCGGCACCTTCGTCGCTCAGCACGTCTACACCTCCCGCCCGGGTGTGGCCGTGCAGATCAACGCCTTCAACTTCCCCGTCTGGGGCATGTTGGAGAAACTCGCCCCGGCCTTCCTCGCCGGTATGCCCAGCATCGTCAAGCCCGCCGGCCAGACCGCCTACCTGACGGTCGCCGTGGTCAAGCGCATGGTCGAATCCGGTCTACTGCCCGAGGGATCCCTCCAATTGCTGGTGGGCAGTCACCGGGGTCTACTCGACGACCTCGGCCCCCAGGACATCGTCGGGTTCACGGGGTCGGCCGCGACCGGCGCCATCCTGCGCAACCACCCGAACGTGGTCAGCGGCGGCGTCCAACTGAACGTCGAGGCCGACTCCCTCAACTGCTCGATCCTCGGCCCGGACGTGGCGGTACAAGACCCCGAGTTCGACCTGTACGTCAAACAGATCGTCACGGAGATGACCGTCAAGGCGGGGCAGAAGTGCACCGCCATCCGCCGGATCCTCGTTCCCACGTCGATGGCCGAGGCCGTCACCGAAGCCCTCACCGAACGTCTGGCCAAGGTCACGGTGGGCGCGGCCGACAATCCTGACGTCCGTATGGGCGCCCTGGTCTCCCTCGACCAGCGCGAGGAGGTCCGCAAGGCGGTCAAGGCCCTGCGCACCTCCAGCGCATTGGTCTTCGGTGACCCGGAAGAGGTCGAGGTGACCGGCGCGGACGCCGAGTCGGGCGCGTTCATGTCACCGATCCTGCTGCGTGCCGAGCCGGGCGCCCAGGAACCGCACGAGGTCGAGGCCTTCGGTCCGGTCAGCACGATCATCACCTACGACACGGTGGACGAGGCCGTGGAATTGGCCGCGCGTGGCCAGGGCAGCCTGGTCGGTTCATTGGTCACCAACGACGAGGACGTGGCCCGCGAGGTCGTCCTCGGGGTAGCCCCCTGGCACGGACGCGTCCTGGTGCTCAACCGGGACGACGCCAAGGAGTCGACCGGCCACGGTTCCCCGCTGCCGGTGCTGGTGCACGGTGGTCCGGGACGCGCCGGTGGTGGCGAGGAGCTGGGCGGCGTGCGCGGCGTCAAGCACCACATGCAGCGCACCGCGATTCAGGGCTCCCCGGACATGCTCACCGCGATCACCGGTCACTGGACCACGGGGTCGCGTCGCAGTGTCGGTGACGTGCACCCGTTCCGCAAGGACCTGTCCCAGCTGCGAATCGGTGACACCATCGCCTCGGCCGAGCGTACGGTCACCCGTGCCGACATCGACCACTTCGCCGAGTTCACCGGTGACACGTTCTACGCCCACACCGACGAGGAGGCCGCGGCCGCCAACCCGCTGTTCGGCGGAATCGTGGCGCACGGCTACCTGGTGGTGTCGTTGGCCGCCGGCCTGTTCGTCGATCCGGACCCGGGCCCGGTGCTCGCCAACTTCGGTGTCGACAACCTGCGCTTCCTCACCCCGGTGAAGGAGGACGCGGTGATCAAGGTGACGCTGACCGCCAAGCAGATCACCCCGCGAACCAACGCCGACTACGGCGAAGTGCGCTGGGACGCGGTCGTCACCGATCAGGACGGCGAGGCCGTCGCCACCTACGACGTCCTCACCCTGGTCGCCAAGGGCCAGGAGTAGGCAGGTCGTCCGCGTGACGGCGGATCGAGGGGACGTCGCGAGGCCATGAGGCGCCTCCGGTTCACGGGCCGGGGGCGCCTTCGCGTGCTCTCACCGATCCCCTGACATGCTGAGATCCTCGACGGAGGGGGAGCAGCGTGCGCGAACGTGACCGTAGGTCCCGACCACGGCGCACCACGACACTACGGGTGATCGAGGACTTCGACGCCCCGGTGGAGCGTGTGTTCGCACTGATCGTCAGTGAGGCGGGGTTCTTGGACGCCATGCCCGCGGGCGTGCGGGTGCTGGACTGGCCCACACCGTTCGGGGAGGGCGGAGTGATGAACCTGCGCTGGGGCGTGGCGGGCTTCTTCCCGGTGCGGTGGAGGGCCGTCGTCGACGCCTACGAGGAGGGCCGTTCCTTCAGCGACCTCCAGGTAAACGGCCCGCTCCGGTACTGGCGGCACACCCACCGGGTCGAACCGCACGGAGCGGGCACCCGGCACATCGACGTCGTGGAGTTCGCCACCGGCCTGGGGCCGGCGGGCGACCTCGCCCTCGCCGTCGCGCTCCGTGGCGCGTTCGGCCCGCGCCTGCGCCGAATGCGCACCACCCTCGAAGACCATCGGCCATGAGAAGCGCCCCGGGGTGCCGACACTCCCTCCGGGGCGCTCGTTCATCGTCCGCCTACATGCGGGCGATGGCCTTGGCCGGGTCCTCCATGGAGTCGGCGACCACACGCATGAAGCCCGCTGCCGCGCCACCGTCACAGACACGGTGGTCGAAGGCGAAGGACAACTGTGTGATCTTGCGAACCGTCAACTCTCCACCGACGACCCACGGGCGGTCGATGATGCGGCCGATACCGAGGATGGCCACCTGAGGGTGGTTGATGATCGCGGCGCTGCCGTCCACACGGAGCGAACCGTAGTTGTTCAGCGTGAACGTTCCGCCGGTCAGCTGGGCCGGGGTGGCCTTGCCTTCCCGGGCCAGACGGGTGAGCTCCTTGATCTCGGTGTCCAGTTCAGCGGTGGTGAGCTTGTGAGCGCCCATCACGGCAGGGGCGACCAGGCCACGGTCGGTCTGGACGGCCAGGCCGAGGTTGACCCCGTCGTATTGGACGAGTTCCTCGCGTTCGATGTCCACCAGGCCGTTGAGTTCGGGGTAGGCGCGTAGGCCCGCCAGGACGAAGCGGGCCACGTAGGCGAGCAGGCCGGGGCCCTCCGGGTCGGACCGTCGCAGACGAACCAGTTCGGTGGCGTCCACGTCCACCCACACCGTGGCTTCGGGGATTTCGCTCCGACTCCGAGAGAGCGAGGCGGCCACGGTCTTGCGGAAGGCACCCATCGGCACCCTCTGGGACTCGGCCAATCCGGTGCGACCGTCGATGGCGCCCGGCTCCACCGGAACAGGGGTGGTCGGGACCGCGTCGATCGGAGTGGAGGCCGCGATCGGGGCGGACGGGGCCGGAGCGGTGGTGATGGCACCGGCCGCCTCGATCGCGGAGCGTACGTCGCGCCGGGTGATGAGCCCACCCGGGCCACTTCCCTGGATGTCGGCCACGCGCAATCCGGCCTGACGAGCCATCTGGCGGACCAGGGGAGAGGTGACCAGCGGAACCCGGCGTGCGGGGAGTGCGGGCTGGGCACCGCGAGCCGGCGGACGGTTGCGTGGACGGCGGCGTCGACCCGAGGCCTGGGCCTCGGGGGTGCCGTAGCCGATGAGGACGTTGCCCGAACCCGAACCGGCCCGCTCCTCCTCTCGGTAGCGCTCACCGGCGGGATCCACGGCGCTTCCCGCCTCGGAGCCCTCCTCGGCTCGGGCGACCGTGACGGAGCCGGTCGTGGGTTCGGTGGTCGGTGATGGCGCCCCGGACTCCACGGTGATGAGCGGCTTACCGACCTCCATCACCTCGCCCTCCTTCCCGTGTAGGACGGCGACCGTACCGGCGTAGGGGGAGGGGACCTCGACGATCGACTTGGCGGTCTCCACCTCGGCGATCGGCTGGTCGAGGGCGACGACGTCACCGACGCCGACCAGCCAGCGGACCACCTCGGCCTCGGTCAATCCCTCCCCCAGGTCGGGGAGGTCGAAGATCTGGACGGTCACTGGTCCTCCCACTGCAGGTCGTCGACGGCGTCGAGGATGCGGTCCACGCTGGGCAGTTGGAAGCGTTCCAGCTTGGGCGGGGGGAAGGGGATGTCGAAGCCGGTGACCCGGCGTACCGGGGCGGCCAGGGAATGGAAGCAACGTTCGGTGACCCGGGCGACGATCTCCGAGGCGACACTGGCGTAACCACTGGCCTCGGCGACCACGACGGCACGGCCGGTGGAACGGACCGCGGCGCACACGGTCTCGTCGTCGAAGGGGACGGGGGAGCGCACGTCCACGACCTGGAGGCTGCGACCTTCCTGTGCGGCGACCTCGGCGGCCTCCAGCGCGGTCGACACGGAGGGCCCGTAGGCGATGAGGGTGGCGTCGGTGCCCTGACGTCGAATGACCGCCTTTCCCATGGCGGGCGCGGGCCGGTCGAAGTCGACCTCGTCCTTGGCCCAGTAGAGCTTCTTGGGCTCCATGAACACGACCGGATCGGGGGAGGCGATGGACTCACGCAGGAGGAAGTAGGCGTCCTCGGGGGTGGCCGGGGTGACGACCTTCAGCCCGGGGGTGTGGGCGTAGTAGGCCTCGGATGAATCGCAATGGTGCTCGACGCCGCCGATACCGCCGGCGAAGGGCACCCGGATGACCATGGGCAGGCCTACCCGGCCACGGGTGCGATTGCGAGTCTTGGCCACGTGGCTGGCGATCTGTTCGAAGGCCGGGTAGGCGAAGGCATCGAACTGCATCTCGACGACCGGGCGCATCCCGTTCATCGCCATGCCCACGGCCATACCGACGATGCCGGACTCGGCCAGCGGGGTGTCGAAGCAGCGGTCCTCGCCGAACTCGGCGGTCAGGCCGTCGGTGATGCGAAAGACACCGCCGAGCGGGCCGACGTCCTCACCGAAGACGTAGACGGAGGGGTCCTGTGCGAGGGAATCGCGCAACGCCCGGTTGAGCGCCTGCGCCATGGAGAGCTTCTCGGTCGCCATCGTCAGTTGCCCTCTCTGCTCAGTTCGTCGGCCAGGAAGGCGGCCTGCTCGTTCAGTTGCGGGGTGGGTTCGGCGAACACGTGCGCGAACAGTTCGGCGGGTTCTGGGTCGGTGTTCCGTGCGATGCCCTCGCGCATGTGCGTGGCGACGGCCTCGGCGGCCTCGACGATCTCGGCCTGACGGGCCTTGGTGAGCACGCGCTTGCGCTTGAGGTACTTCTCCATCCGCAGCAGGGGGTCGCGCTCCACCCACGGGTCCACCTCGCCGCTGTCGCGGTAACGGGTGTCGTCGTCGGCGTTGGTGTGGGCCTGCATCCGGTAGGTGTGCGCCTCGACCAGCCGAGGCCCCTCACCGGAACGGGCGGCCTCCACGGCTCGTTCCAGGACGGCCAGGACCGCGGCGACGTCGTTGCCGTCCACCCGCTCACCATTGACGCCATAACCGACACCCTTGTGGGCCAGGGAGGGCGCGGCGCTCTGTTTGGCCAAGGGCACGGAGATGGCGTACTCGTTGTTCTGCACGAAGAACACGACCGGGGCCTTGAAGACGGCGGCGAAGTTCAGCGCCTCGTGGAAGTCGCCTTCGCTGGTGGCCCCGTCGCCGCACAGCGCCATGACGACGGTGTCCTCACCGCGCAGGCGTGCGGCGTGGGCGACACCGACGGCGTGCAGGAGCTGGGTGGCCAGGGGCGTGGCCTGAGGGGCGACGTTGTGTGCGTAGGGGTCGTAACCCGCGTGCCAGTCGCCCTTGAGGAGGGTCAGGACCTCGACGGCGTCGACGCCGCGCGCGATGACGGCGGCGGTGTCCCGATAGGTGGGGAAGAGCCAGTCGCCTTCGGCGAGCGCGAGGGCGGCACCGGTCTGGCAGGCCTCCTGACCGTGCGAGGAGGGATAGACGGCCAGGCGGCCCTGGCGAACGAGGGCGCCGGCCTGGTCGTTGACCCTTCGGCCGATCACCAGGGAGGTGTACGCCTCCAAGAGGCGCTGGTTGTCCGGCATCGAAAGATCGGAGCCGTCGACCGGGCTACCGGTCTCGTCGAGTAGCCGAAGTGGCTGGTCGGGGGGGGGGNCGTCGAGTAGCCGAAGTGGCTGCTCGGAGGGGAGTAGGCCCTGGTGTTCAGCCATGCTGCGACCTCCTGTTTCGCACAAGATCTGTATGCAGACATGGTGCTGTTTCCAGCCATCTGTTCGCCACAAACCGGACATAATCAAGAAGATGTCGCAATATTCGGCGTTCCTGATGGCAAATCGTCTATACATGTGACCCAGGACACGGCTCCACATGGACATGTGGCACAAGCCCCAGGGTCGAGTGACCCCCACCTCATGCCTCGCCTCGTGGGTAGGCCCTCCGGGTGACCCCCGCCCACGAAACGATCTCCGTCGAAGTCACCACGCCATCGATCGGGCGCAGGGGCGTCGTTGGCGTGTAACGGTACGGTGGGCGGCTCGACCCGCGAGGTCCCACGCGCATCGAACATCGTGAGAGCCACCAGAGGGACCAGGCCGTGAGCGACGAGCGCGAGAACCTGAGCCATGAGCTCTTCGGCACCGTGATGCGCGAGATGGCCCAGACGACCGCCGAGGACGTCGCCGACATCGGCAAGACCCTCAAGCTCGTGCACGACTTCTGCTCCCAACACGTCGCCGAAGTGCGCAGCGCGGTCATCCACGAGAAGCCACGGTCATTGATCGAGTGCGAGTACGTGTGGAAGCACACCGACCGCTGGATCGACTTCCCCTGGCCGGTTCTGCCCCCGGTCATCGAGCGCCAGGGCCAGGTCCGCGACGCCTGACCCCGCACCGCGAACTCGACCCACCCGGATGTTTCACGTGAAACGCAGGGACGTTCCTCCCCACCTGCCTCCACTTTGGCAATAGTTCGGCCACCCGAGAATCACTCGGCCCCATCCTGGGCAGGGGGTCAGGGAATGCGACCGACACGGGGGGACGCACATGACCGACGTATCCAGCCAGGGGCCCGCTTCCGGGGACGAGCGCGAGGTACTCACCAACCGCCAGGGCCACCCTGTCTACGACAACCAGAACCAGCGCACGGTGGGCGAACGGGGGCCCGCCACCCTGGAGAACTACCAGTTCCTGGAGAAGATCAGCCACTTCGACCGTGAGCGCATCCCGGAGCGGGTGGTGCACGCTCGCGGAGTGACCGCCTTCGGGTACTTCGAGTCCTACGGCAAGTGGGGCGATGAGCCGATCGAACGCTACACGCGCGCCAAGCTCTTCCAAGGCGCGGGCAAGCGCACCGACATCGCCCTACGATTCTCCACGGTCATCGGGGGCCGCGACTCCTCCGAGTGCGCGCGAGACCCTCGGGGTTTCGCCATCAAGTTCTACACCGAGGACGGTAACTGGGACCTGGTCGGCAACAACCTCGCGATCTTCTTCATCCGCGACGCCATCAAGTTCCCGGACGTGATCCACGCGCTGAAGCCGGATCCGGTCACCTTCCGACAGGAGCCGAACCGGATCTTCGACTTCATGTCCCAATCACCCGAGTCCATGCACATGATCATCAACCTCTTCAGCCCGCGCGGCATCCCGGCGAACTACCGGCACCAGCAGGGGTTCGGGGTCAACACCTACAAGTGGGTGAACGAGGCGGGCGAAACCGTCCTGGTCAAGTACACGTGGATGCCCAAGCAGGGTGTGCGCAGCATGACCGAGGCCGACGCCGCGAACGTCCAAGCGCACGAGACCGGGCACGCGACCAAGGACCTGCACGAGGCCATCGACCGGGGTGACTACCCCGAATGGGAGCTTCTCGTGCAGATGATGAGCGACGACGAGCACCCCGAGCTCGACTTCGATCCCTTGGACGACACCAAGACCTGGCCCGAGCAGGACTTCCCGCCCAAGCCGGTGGGTCGCATCGTGCTCGACCGCAACGTCTCGGACAACTTCGCCGAGAACGAGCAGATCTCCTTCGGCACCGGTGTGCTCGTCGACGGTCTGGACTTCTCCGACGACAAGATGCTGGTCGGCCGCACCTTCTCCTACAGCGACACGCAGCGGTACCGGGTAGGACCCAACTACCTCCAGCTGCCGGTCAACCAGGCCAAGAACGCCGACGTGCGCACCAACCAGCGCGACGGCCTGATGGCCTACCACCAGGATTCGAGCGGCGAGAACCCGCACGTCAACTATGAGCCCTCCATCACCGGCGGGCTACGGGAGGGTCAGTTCCCCACCCATGACGAGCAGGGTCCGGAGATCAGGGGGCGTCTCACCCGCAAGCGCATCAGCCGCACCAACGACTACAAGCAGGCGGGGCAGCGTTTCCGGCTCATGGAGGAATGGGAACGCGATGACCTGGTCCTCAACTTCACGAACCTGCTCTCCCAGTGCGACCGCGCCATCCAGGAACGGATGGTCTGGCACTTCCTCCTGGTCGAGGACGAACTGGGCCTTCGGGTCGGGGAAGGGTTGGGGATCACGCCCGGTGACGTGGCCCACCTGAAACCGCTCCAGAGCCAGGACCTCACCGACGAGGACCACGCGCGCCTGAACAAGCTGGGAGAGAACGGCCCCCGGGACGTGACGGGCCTGACCATGACCCACTGCGTCCCCAACCAGCGCCACGTGGTCGAGCGCTGAGGCTGCCCTCACCACGCGAAGCAGCGGCCCCGGTCCCCGCCCGTGGGGAACCGGGGCCGCAACGCGTGTGTCAGCGCTCCGTCGTGGTGAAGCGTGCGCAGACCAGGCCGAGGACGACCATGCCCACGCCCAGGAAGAAGTGCAGCCAGTTGACGGCGTCGTTGAGCGGCACGAAGTTCGCAGCGCTCTCCAGGTCGATCAACAGCCCGTACAGCCACAGCACGAGGTAGACCACGCCTCCGCCGAGGAGGAAGACCCTGGCCGCCCCTGCGGTGCGCGACATCGCGACCCCCGCCACACCGAACACCAAGTGGACCAGGTTGTGCAGGATCGAGACCTGGAAGATCCCGAGGAGATAGGTCTGAGAGTGATGGCCGGCGAACTGCATCTGGTCCATGTTGGTGGTCAGGCCCGGGATGAAGCCCATCGCGCCCACCAGCAGGAAGACGACGCCGACGATCAGCGCGGCCAGACGGAGCGGGTTACCCGCCAGGCCGCCTTGCCGCGGATCCGTGATGCCTTCAGCCATGATGCGCCTCCCGTGTGCTCTCGCTACTCGTTCCGCCCCTCGGCCTTACCAGGAGCCTGTGGCGACACGGCTACCCCACGTGAGGCCCTTTGACTCTTCGCAGACCGCGCGTTTTGTCCGACTACGACAGGCGGGGCCGCGCTCGCGGCTCATGGAGGAAGGGGGCGCGACGACCTGGCCCTCGCCCCGAACCGGGGGAGAACCGGCCCCAGGGCCGTGTCGAGGTCGCCCACGACCCACCGCGCCCCGGCCGAAGCCACGTGGTCGGGTGCCGGCCGGTGGGGCGGATCAGCGGCCGACGAGCCGGGACAGCTCCACTCGGGAGCGAATTCCCAACTTGCTGTAGATGTTGCGCAGGTGGTGGTCGACCGTACGGGTACTCAGACATAGGCGCGCGGCCACCTCGCGGTTGGTCGCCCCGTCCGCCACGTGCTGGGCGATACGCAGTTGTTGAGGGCTGAGCGACCCCTCGCCCCCCGGTTCTCGGACCGCGACGCTTCCTCGAGCCGCCCGCAGCTCCTTCGCCGCCTGACGGGCCCAAGGTTTGGCGCCCAGACGTTGGAATGCCTCCAAAGCGGCGTACAGGTGTTCACGCGCTCGCCCGGGGTGGCGGGAACGGCGCAGGTGCCCACCGTAGAGCAACCGGGTACGGGCCTCCTCCAAGTCGCAGTAGCCCGACGCATGCGATTCCAACGCACGCTCGAAGTACCCTTCGGCCTCCCGCCCCCGTGCCAACAGACCACGACAGCGAAGTGCCAAGGCCTGGGCGGTGTCGTTGCCGGTCTCCTCGGCCCATCCGGCGAAGGTCTCCACCGCCGGGAGCACACGGACCGGCACCCGGCCGCGCACCGAGGCCTCCACCAGGTGCGGGGTGATGAGCAGCCGCACCGCGACGTGCCCGCTTCCCGGACCGGAACGCGCCAGCACCCGCAGACGCATCGCGGCCTCGGCGATACGCTCGGCACCCAGGTCGAGTTGGGCCAACGCCCAGACGGCCAACCCCGCGGGCAAGCCCACATCGTGCTCGCGGGCCTGGGACAGGGCGGTCCCAGCGTGTTCACGGCATACGTTCTCCTCACCCCGAACGGCGGCCACCAAGGCCAGCGCGGCACGATGGTGGCTGGCACAGTTGTGCTGCCCGGTCTCCACCGCCAAGCGCAACCCTTCGGTGGCGCTCCCTTCGGCCAAGGACAAGCGTCCGAACCACAATTCGGCGTAGGTGAGGAACTCCAGGGCCTGGGGCACCAGGGTGAGCGTGCCGGTCCGGCGGGCCATCGTGGCCGCCCGACCCGCCAACGCGCGGGTGCCCACTTGGTCGCCACGGAGCAACCCGGCGATTCCGCCCAGGACGAGGGCCTGGGGATCACCGACCACGCAAGCGGCTTCCTGGACACGTTTCAGGGCGATCATCCCCTCCCGGTGACGCCCTTGGAAGAGCGCGGCCTTGCCGGTCATGTAGTCCAAGATCAGGCGGTTTCGGGGCGATTCCAGATCGATTCGTGCAGCGCAGGACAGCACACGGGCCCGTTCGGCGGTGGCGAAGAAGCGTGCGTGGTCACCGGACAGACAGCCGGCCTCCCCTGCCTGGAACAGTACTTTCAGGGCGGCCTCGGGGTCGTGTTCGACCAATCGGTCGGCGGTGGCGCCCAAGCGTTGGAAGGCATCGATGGCCACCCCGGAGCGCAGATCCATCTCGGCGTTCAGGAGTTCGACCTGCTCGGGGGCGAGGTCGACTCGCTCCAGGACCTGCCGGGCCCGCTCGGTACCACCGGCCAACCAGGCGGCTCGGGCGGCTTCGGCGTGGGCGGTGCGTCGTTCCGTGTCCGAGGCACCGTGGTAGCAGGCGGAGCGCACGAGGGGGTGGGAGGGACGTGGTCGGCCACCATCCTCGGTGACCAGACCGGCCAGGTGGGCGGGTTCGAGGTCCTGGACCGGCCGGTGTCGGGGTTCGACGCAGAGCCGGAGCAAGGCGAGACGAACTCGGGTGGGCAGGGACGCGATCTCGCGGACGAACCTCTCCGTGAGGGCTCCTCGAGTACGCAGGGGACGTTCGAGGGCGATGGCTCCGGCTCGCTGTTCGGGTGTGGTGGCCGCGAGGGCTTCCAAGGCGGCTCCGGGGACCCCTTCGGTGGCGGCGGCGATCTCCGCCGCCACCGAAGGGGCCACGTCGGCGGCTTCGGTGAGGACTCGGAGCACGTCCGTGTGGCCCAAAGGACTCAAAGGCAGCGTGGGGACCCCGGTGAGTCGATCCGTCGCCCTTTCGCAGGTGCTGAGCAAGAGGGCGGCGCCCTTGGTGGGAAAGCGTCGGGCGACAAAGGCCAAGATCTTCTGTGAGGGTTCGTCCATCAGGTGCAGGTCATCCACGCACACCAGGAGCGGGCCCCGTTCGGCGACGGCGGTGAGCAACGCCAGGACCGCGTTGGCCAGGGGCAGGACTCCGCCGGGGGCACCGGTTTCCAGGGCACTGGTGAGTGCTTCGCGTCGCGGTGGGGTCAACCGGTTCAGGTAGGGCAGAGCCGGGTTCAGCAGTTGGTGCAGTCCGGCCATGGCCAGGTCCCGTTCACCCGGAGCGGCACGGGCCTGGAGGGTGGCGAGGCCATGGGCCTCCTCACGCACCCGGTCCAACACGGCGGATTTGCCCGCACCCGGGGCACCCGTCACGAGAAGGCCACCGCCGGATCCCGAGCGTGCGGCTGCGAGCAACCGGCGCATGGGGGAGAGTGCGGGGTCACGCCCGTACAGAGGGGTGACGCGTGTGAGCGGGGACACACTGATCACACCACTAAGTTACCCGCGAGTTAAGCCAGAGTAAAGAGACCGGCGATTCAGCCGATGCGCTTCGTGTGAGGGTCGGCACACAATCGAGCTCCCCCATTCCCCCACCAGTGGAGCTCTCATGAGACGCCTGATCTCCCTCCTGTGCGGGTTCACGCTCGCGCTGACCACGCTCCTGCACGCCACCCCCGCCTCCGCCGACTCCTCCACCCCCGTCGTCTTCGTCCACGGATTCATGGGCAAGGGCGGTCAGTGGAACGACATGCGCGCGGCCCTGATCGACGCGGGGCACCCCGAGGACCGACTACACGTCTTCTCCTATGACTGGCTCCGTTCCAACACCACCATCGCGGGTCAACTCGCCGACCACGTTCAAGGCGTACGAGAACGGCATGGCGTCGAGCGGGTCCACTTGGTCACCCACTCCATGGGTGGCCTTTCCTCGCGCTACTACATCAAGAACCTCGGTGGTACCGAGACCGTCGATCAGTGGGTCTCCATCGGCGGACCCAACAACGGGACCGACATCGCCAACCTGTGCATCTCGCTGATCACCCCCTGCGCGGAGATGCGGCACGGGTCCGCCTTCCTCAACGACCTCAACAGCGGCGACCCCACACCCGGTCCGGTCGGTTATACGACCCTGCGCTCCCCCTGTGACCTCGTCATCTCCCCGGTGGACAGCACGTCGCTACCCGGTGCGAACAACATCCGGACCGGGTGCGTCGAGCACATCTCCATGATGTGGAACGGCGAGGTCATCGATCACGTCCGCGATATCGTCGGCTGATCTTCGACCGCCGAGCCATCTGATCGACCCTTCGACACGCGCCCCGCGAGTATCGACGTGTGGGCAAGGAAGCGGGGCGACGGATCGTGGGAACGACTCGTCGCCCCGCCACGCGGGTCACAGGGGAGGCCTACTCGGTGGAGGTGACCTCACCGGCGCGCAGGTCGGTGCCCTCCTTGACCTTCACCACCGAGACGGCGGCGAAGGAGATCGCGGACAGCCCGACGATGTAGGCGCCGATCGTCCACGAGGCCCCGAAGTTGGTCAGCAGCAGCTCGGCGATCATCGCGGCGAAGGCACCGCCCAGGATCGCACCGAGGGCATAACCGATCGATACACCCGAGTAACGGATCTCCGCCGGGAACATCTCCGCGTACAGGGCCGACTGGGGCCCGTAGCTCAGACCGAAGGTCAGCGTGAAGACGAAGACACCCAGGAAGTACATGTAGATGTTCGCGGTGTCGACCATGAACCACATCGGCACCGCCCAGGCGGCCAGCAGGACGTAGCCGATCTGGAAGGTCCGCACTCGACCGATCTTGTCACTGATCCAACCGCCGTACAGCGTGGAGATCAGCCAGCCGAAGGAGGCCAGGGTCGTCGCCAGCAGTACCGGGCCCCGATCCATGCCCAGACCGAACTCCTCGACCGGACGCGAGGCGTAGGTCGCCAGGAAGGCGATGACCAGGTAACCGGCGGCGTTGTTGGCCACGAAGATCAGCGCGGAGAGGACGACCTCGCGGGTGTTGTTACGGAACAGGCGACCCAACGGAGCGGAGGCCTTGGCGCGACGCTCCTGCATGTGTTTGAAGACCGGGGACTCCTCGACCGTCTTGCGGATGAGGTGACCGATGATGATCAGCACGAAGGACAGCAGGAACGGGATACGCCAACCCCACTCGAGGAAGGCCTCGGGGCCGATGGTCGCGTTGAGCAGCCAGACGACGAAGGTCGCCAGGATCATGCCACAGGGCACACCGATCTGCGGGTAGGCGCCGAAGTAGCCGCGCTTGTTCACCGGCGCGTGCTCCACGGACATCAGGGCGGCGCCGCCCCACTCGCCACCCGCGGAGAACCCTTGCAGAATGCGCATCAGGATCAACAGGATGGGTGCGGCCATACCGATCTGCGCGTAGGTGGGCAGCAGACCGATGGCACAGGTCGCCAACCCCATCAGAACGAGGGTGGCGACCAGGATCCTCTTACGGCCGAAGCGGTCGCCGAGGTGCCCGGCGACGATCGCCCCCAAGGGGCGGAAGAGGAACGAGATGCCGATGGTGGCGAAGGAGAGGACCTGGGCCACCGCCGGGCTGCTCTCGGAAAGCGGGGCGAGGAAGAGCGGCGCGAGCACCAATCCCGCCGCCTGGGCGTAGATGAAGAAGTCGTACCACTCGATGGTGGTGCCGACCATCGTCCCCGCGAGGACCTTACGCCTCTCCCTCTGGTCGAGGGACTCGGGTCGGGGGGTCACGGCGTCGGAAGTCGCCATCACTGCTCCGTATTTCTCTGCCGGCCTGAGCCGGGGTGCCGATGGGCCGCCGGACACACCGCGCCCGTACGCGTCACGACGCAAGGGGATATGGGCGCTTGTGTCCGAGCCCTAGGACACCATGCCATGTGAGGGACCACACTTTCTAGTTCGGTTTCATGATTTCGCAGTTGAAGGCACATGTCCTGACCGAACGGTCGGTGAGAAATCCTCGCCTGTGCAGGGAGTTCGAACAGTCGGCGACCAGACGGTCACGACGATGGAATCGACAAAAAGAGGAGGCGATGGGTCCACATGGCGAGACGATCACCCTCGTGGAGATCTCACCACCCGCGTCCGTCCCTACCGCTCTCGCGGTAGTACGATCGGGCCTCCTCCCGCCCCCCGACCAGATTCGAGGCCACATGGTCATCCACGACTGGGGATACCTGGACGAGTACCGGAACGAACGCGAAGACCTCTTGGCCGAGCCGGACCGTCATGAGGAGCCGCATCCCGGTGCGCTCTCCCCGCCCGGCCCACCGAAGGGTGGGGCCCGCTCGGGTCGCACGCGAAGGTCGCTCCCGGTGACGGGGCCAGCGGCCGAAAAGATACTCTCTCCTGCTCCGACGCCCTTCCCGCAGCGACGGCGATCACGGACGGATCATCACCGCTGTGCGCGAGTCTCTCGACGCGGTGTGACATCTGCGCACGGCTGTCACCCGGTTTCCATGACACCCCGTTACTTATGTGTGTGAGGCCTCCACCGTGACAGTGGAGACATGTCTACACCACCGCTCACCGGGCCCGCGGTCGAAGTCGACGGGCTTTGCTACTCCTACGGCCCCTACCAGGCGGTCAAGGACGTCTCGCTGCGTGCCGGCCGGGGCAAGGTGTTCGCACTACTGGGCACCAACGGCGCCGGTAAGACCACCTCACTGGAGCTGATCCAGGGCTACCGAAGGCCGGATGAAGGGCACATCCGTGTCCTAGGGCTGGATCCCTTCCGTGATCGACGTGCCCTGCGCCGTCGCACCGGGTTCATGCTCCAAGAGGCCGGGTTCCTCACGGAGATGACCGTCCGCGAGATGACCCGGCTCTGGAGTTCCATCTCGGGGCGGATCGACGACGTGGAGTCCGCCCTGGAACGCGTCGACCTCTCCCACCGCGCCGAAGTCCGCTTGGACAAGCTCTCGGGCGGGGAGAAACGACGCTTGGACATCGCGCTGGCGGTGTGGGGGTCCCCGGAACTGGTGGTACTCGACGAACCCACCACGGGTTTGGACCCGGAGTCCCGGCGGGGCCTGTGGTCCCTGGTCGAGGAGCTGCGCTCGAACGGTTCCACCATCATCTTGACCACCCACTACCTCGAAGAAGCCGAGACCCTGGCCGACGACCTGGCCATCATGCACCAGGGCCGGGTCGCCGTGGCCGGGACCAAACGTGAGGTCCTGGCCTCCTACCCGGCCTCCATCACCGCTCGTGTCCCCGACGAGGTGGTACACCGGCTGCCCGCCGTATCCGGGAACCGGACCCTGAAACGTCTCCCCGAGAGCTCCGGACACTTACTACGGATCGAGACCTCGGCCCTCCAGGCCGACCTGACCCTCCTCCTGAACTGGGCGGAGCACCAACAGGTCACCTTGACCGACCTGCACGCCCAGGCGGCCACCCTGGAGAACCTCTTCCACGCCATCCGCGTGGAAGACGAACGACTCTCCCTCGACCGGCGGCGGAACGCCGACGTCGAGAGCCGTGTCAAAAAGGATGTGACCGCGCCATGACGAGAAACACCACGCGCACGACCACACCGAATCGGCCACGAGTCGACTTACGTGGGCGTTACTCGCTCATGCCGGCGCTCACCTTCGCCGAACTGCGGATGCTGGGGCGCCGCAAGGTCGTGCTAGCGGTCGCGCTGTTCCTGCCGATGATGTTGGTCGGGCTTTCCTATCTGGGCCAACGGCCCGAGACCATGGAGCAGTGGGGAGCCACCCTCGGCGTGTACTTCATGTACGCGTTGATGATGACTCCGTACATGAGTACCGCGACCCAGCTCTCATCGCGCCGGGACACCCTGGTCTACAAGCGACTGCGGACCACGGAGTTGGACGGTGCGGAGCTGATCGCCGCCAGTCTGCTCGCGGTCGCGGCGCTCGGCCTGGTCCAGATGCTGTTGATGCTGGCCGTCTTCCTAGTGGCCGGCGCCCCGGCGCCCGACAACCTGCCGTTGGTGTTGCTCGGTGTCTTTCTGGGGCTGCTTCTGGCACCGATCCTCGGCACCTTCATCGTGTCCGTGACCAGAAACCACGAGCGCGTCATGTTCACCATGATGCCGTTGCTCATCCTCGCCGTCATCGGTGCCCGACTGCTCGACTATCCGGTCGAGATCATCGCCTGGCTCGCGATCCTCGTTCCGTTGGTGCCCGCGGCGGACCTGATCGCCAAGGGATGGGGAGGCGCCGGCGCGGGTCTCCAGACGCTTCCCGTACCGGTATCGCCGGCGGTCGCCGACATCGTCCTTCTCGTGGGCTGGACGACACTCGCGATCTTCGTAACGACGCGCACCTGGCGTTGGGAGCCCCGTTCCTGACCCGCCCTGCCCCGACGAGCCCATTCGATCCGCAAGGAGACTCCGGTGAACTTCCTTTACGCCCTCTCCGGCCTCAAGCTCAGTCCCAGCCTCGGCCAAGAGATCCTCGTCCAGATCATCACCCTCGGCGTGGTCGGGGCGATCATCTACCTGTTAGTCGCCGACCGTCCGATGGTCCAACTCCTCGGCATGGCCGCCATCCTGATCTACTCCGTCGGTCGTGTGATCGCGATCGTCGCCGTCAACCGATCCGACCAGGCGTCCTCCACCCGCTGAGCGAAGGTCGTGCCATGTCTCGCAGGATCATAGGATCGCGCGGCCCTGGCGGCGCATTCATCGATGACGGCACTCATCATCGCCGATGCTTCGTCACTCGTGCCGGTACCGGCATCCGGGCGACGAGAGTGAACGTGCCGTCATGTTCTCCGGCGGTCAGTTCACCTCCGTGTTCGGCAAGACGGCGGCGCATCCCCACGATGCCGTTGCCCTTGTCGGGACGTGTGGAGGAGGTGTCCGATCGGGACACACCATCGTTGCGTATCAGGAGCTCCAGGTGATCGTCCGCACGTGTCCACCGAAGGAAGCAGTGCTTCGGAGTCGCGTGCCGCAACATGTTGGTCACCGACTCACGGACCACACTCGCCAAAACACCGCTCAACTCCTCGTCGACGTCCTCGAAGTCACCTTCGATGACACAGTGCGCGGAGGCCGAGCGCAACAGTCGCTCGGCCGCGCGCACTTCCTCGGGAAAATGGGTGTCCCGGTGCTCGCGGACCAGTGCTCGCACGTCGTGCACCGCGCCCCGGGCGACCTCTTGGATCTCCTCCATTTCCGCGCGTGCACGTCCCGGGTCCCGGTCCACCAATCGTGCCGCGAGTTCTCCCTTGAACGCGACGACCTCCAAGGCCCGGCCCAGAAGGTCGTGCAGGTCCTCGGACATGCGCAACCGTTCCTCGGTGATCGCCAATCGCAAGGTCGCACGCTCCGCACTGACCGTGCGATGCCACAGCATGGGTCCGGTCGCCTCCCAGTAGCCGATGAACATGACCACGAAGAAGGCGAGAAGGGCCTGTTGACCACTGTCGGCTCCGGCCTCCTGTGCCCTCACCAAATACACACAGGACGCGGCGGCCATACCGACCAAGAGCGCGTAGTAGGGACCGAATCGATTCCGGTGCAGGGTGATCACTTCAGCCGCCGCCGTTGCGGGCATGAGCAACCACACCCACGGAATGGTGGTCCACGCCACCGCGAACACCGTGGACGCCATCGATACGAGCACCAACGTCCAAGTGATGATCCGTCGCCACGACAGCGAGGGGCGGGCACCGGGCAGCCACCCGGCCGACAGGGCGCGTAGCAAGCAGAACAGGACGACGAGCGAGATCAGGATCAGGGCCCGAAGCGTGCCGGGAAAGGCCGCGGCCAGGCCGGCCACCGGAATGACCACCACGAAAACCATGGTCAGGTACTGGTTCCTGCGCACGTGACGAAGGACCACACCATCCGGGGTGACGGCCTCGGCTGCCCGTTGACGATCGCTCATGGGCCCGCTCCCTGGAGGGTGGTGTCGACGTGCGGACCGATCGTACAAACGATGGCGACATAGGGAAGAAGGCAGGAGGTCGAAGGGATCCCCCTCGTCGGGGAACGGTAGCAGGCCGTACCCGCCGGCCCGCCGCACTTCCGAACAACTCTTATCGGTGTACGACGAATCCTGGCTCCTGGCTCCTGGCTCCTGGCTCCTGGCTCCTGGCTCCTGGCTCCGACAACACCGTAGCCAGGTCCTGCCTCTAAGGCCAGGACATGGTGGATACCGCCCAGGATCTCACCATTCCCTTCAAGCGCACTTGATCGGCTCTTCGGCCCCTTGGCGCGTGAGTCGGAACTCCGGGGATAATGACTCTTGCCGTACGGCGGGGCCTCGTCCACGCACGTTCCAGGGGAGGAAGAGTTGATTCGCGTACTGCTCGCCGAAGACGAGGCCATGACCCGTGAGGCCATCGCGGCTCTACTCGAACTGGAACCCGACATCTCGGTGATCGGACAAGCGGACAACGGGAGCGACGCGTTCAAGGCGGCGTTGGAACTACGCCCGGACATCGTCATGTTGGACATCGAGATGCCCGACGGTGGGCTCGTGCTCCTGAGCAGGTTGCGCGAACACCGTCCGAACGTGCGCTGCGTCATCCTTACCCGCCACGCCAATCCGGGGACGCTGCGGCGGGCGCTCAAGAAGGGCGCGACCGGGTTCATCGCCAAGAGCACGTCCGCTCAGAGCCTGGCCAACGTGCTCAGACGCGTCGCCGCAGGGGACCGGTACGTCGACCCCTATCTGGCCGCCGACGCATTGGCGGAACCGAGTTGTCCGCTGAGCGAGCGGGAACTGAGCATCCTGGCCGAGGTCGACCAGAGCAACACCACGAAGGACATCGCGGCCAGGTTGCACCTGGCCAGTGGCACCGTACGTAACTATCTATCGGGAATCCTGGACAAGCTCGACGTCAAGACCCGTTACGAGGCGGCCGAACTGGCACGTGAAGCGGGTTGGATCTGAGGGCACCCAGCACCGAGTCGCCGGTTTTCGAGGATTCTCTTCCGGGTTCTTGAACGACGGACCCCAACGACCTCGGCTCCAGGCCGAGGTCGACCACGGAGTGCTTTGTAGCGTTCCCGTGGCTCGTTCCGCCGTTCCTCCAGATCATGCCGACGCGTTCTTCCCCGCCCGCCATGAGGTCCCCTGATCCACCCCTCGTAGGGCCCGGCCAGAGGGAACAGCGAGTGCGGGCAGGCCGTCCGGCTCTGCGCGGGACCCGTCCACCCGGCTCACGTGCCCGCCTCCGTGGTGTTCACGGTGGCGAAGGAGTAGGGCGCCCAAGGCCCCGAGACCTCGACCCTGGTGCCTTTTGGAGCTTGCGCGTTCAGTTCTTCCGCCGCCGCGAAGAAGTCCGACACCAGGCCCTGATCCACCAGGTAGGCGTTGTTCATGACGTTCTCCCCGGACGCTGTGGACAAGGCCGCGTTCTGTATCCGATGCCGCACACGTGCCCTGGCCAGTCCGCTCACCACCTCGTCGGCTCGGTCGCACAGACGGGCGGCCTTGTTCCAGGTGTCGTCACGGCGTTCACGTTGTTCCCTGCGCCTGCGCAAATAGGCCTTGCCCGGGCTCTCATCGGTGGAAGTGTCCGGAGCAGGCGGGGCGGCTCGGGGAATCGCCTCGGCGTAGACCTTCAGCCCGAGCTCGACCCGACCCAGGAGTTCTGTCAGGGTCGCGTCGAAGGTCTCCCCGTGTTCGCGTAGAACCTGGCGCACCCGTTGGTCCCCCCGGTAGACGGTGGCCAGCCTCAGCGGCACGGTCACGACCTGCAGTGCCACTTCGTCCACGACGCCGTGATGGGCCCGGGCCACCTCCTCCAGCCAACGCAGATCCTCCAGTTTGGCGTGGAGAGCCCCCTCATCGAACTCATCCAAGGGGACGGTGCTGACCGCGGCGGCCAGGTCGCCCTCCACCACGAAGTGCACGGGATGACCACCGACCCCGATCAGGCCATCGATCGGCGCGGTGTCGAAGGGGCGACACACCGCGTAGACATAGCTCGCGTTCTCGGACCGATCCATGCTCTGTCCTCCTGTTCCTGGACGACGACCTCCGTCTCGACCGCGGCCCCTCCTCCCTAGGGCCTCCCCCTCGACGGCGTTCACCTCG
The DNA here is from genome assembly GCF_000341005.1 of Nocardiopsis alkaliphila YIM 80379. Lineage (GTDB taxonomy): Bacteria > Actinomycetota > Actinomycetes > Streptosporangiales > Streptosporangiaceae > Nocardiopsis > Nocardiopsis alkaliphila. The sequence goes on from NZ_ANBD01000051.1 coordinate 40,313, forward strand.
GGCCGGTGGGACCCGCTCCAGTACTTCGATGCGCTGGTGTAGGCGTCGATTCCCCTCGGCCGACCCGTCGCCCTCACGTCGTGCCGCCTTGGAGGACAGGACGGGTCGTTCTCCCCACCAGTCGATACCCATCTCCTCGGCCTTGTCCACCGAGGCGACGCGCAAGCGCGGCTCGACCGTCGAAAGCTCGATGTCGGGCAGGTCGACCTTGATGGCGCCCGTGATCACGAGGCCCTTGTCCAGAAAACGTTCGAGTACGTCGGCGGAGTTGGCGGATTCGACCCTCCGGAGGGTCGAATCCGTCTGGTTCACCTCGCCAGGGCATGGGTTCGCTCATCCGCAATAGACCTTCCCGATACGAGGGGACGGCGGTGGCCTCGGGTCACGCACACTCCCCGCGGCGCTTGGTCCGCCACGGCGGCAGAACCGGCTCAGGAAGGTTCGTCGCCGGTGAGGTCCTCATCCGGGAGAAACCTCGACCGGAGTCGAATCGACGTGGCGATTCGATCTGTTGTCGACTCGGCGTCCTGTCGATACCGCTCAGTGCCAGGGGAGCACGGGCTCGGGCAGGGGATGCCGTGGAGTCCCACGGTCAGAGGAAGTCCACAACAGAAAGAGCCCTGCTCTCCGAGTGGATAAGCAAGGCTCTGATCCGTGCAATCTGGGTGGGCGTACGTGGACTTGAACCACGGACCTCATCCTTATCAGGGATGCGCTCTAACCGACTGAGCTATACGCCCTCGTTCCGCCAGGAACTCTACCGCATCCGGAGGACCGGGGCGAACCGGAACCCGCTCGACGCGAGAGAGGGGGCCGGATGAACCGCGCCCCTGCTCACCTCCCATTTTAGCCGCTTCCAAGCAGTGCTCGGAACGGTCCGGGAAGGCCGTCGGGCCCGGTTCCACCAAGAGGACCGGGCCCAACGCTTTTCGAGAAGCCTACTCGGCCTCGGAAAGGGTGACGTCGACCCCGCCGACCAGGTCCGCGACCAGGTTGTACAACATCGCGCCCACTGTGGACAGGGCGGTGAGCAGCACGACGTTGAGCGCGCCGATCACACCCGTGTAACCCAGCACACGACCGGGGGAGAACCACGCGGCCGGGTTCAGTCCCAGCTCGTCGTCCCCGCCGTCACCCTCCAGGAGGGCGTTGAGCATGTTGGTGAGTTCGTCGAACACACCCAGCATCGACAGGGTCGCGTAGATCACCACGACGGCGACGAACAGGATGATGAAGCACACCAGCGAGATCACGAAGCTGAACTTCATGACCGACCACGGTTCCACGCGGGAGACGGTCAGGTGCGCCTTGCGACTGGCCAGGGTCGCTTTGACGGCGGTGGGGCCCTCCGGTTCGGGCTTGGGTTCGTTCGTCACGGCGGTGCCCCCCGTTTCCTGTTCGCCCGCCGACTCGGAGGAGTCCGCGGTGAACGGATCCACCGTCTCCACGGCCGAGTCTCCCGCGACACCCTCCGCGTCGGAATCATTGCTGCTGGTGTTCGACTGTTTCTCAGACATAGAGACGTTACCGCTGGACTTTCGTTGAGACGGGTCGATCCGTGGATCCCGTGGGGCCGCCGAAACGAACCCCACGGGACGTACTGCGCTTAACGCGCAGTCTAGACCTCGGGCTGGTCTTCACCCGCGATCCTCTGCTCACCCGTGTCGGCCCGGGCCTCGACGGCATCGGCGACCTCTTCGGCCTCGGCTTCCTCGGCGGCTTCGGCGTTGGCGGCCACCGCGACGATCTTGTTGCCCTTGTCGAGGTTCATCAACCGGACACCCATGGTGGTACGGCCCGACTGCTTGACCTCGGCGGCACCGGTGCGGATGACCCCACCGGCGGAGGTGATCGCGAAGATCTCGTCGACCTCCGGGTCCACCATCAAGGCGCCGACCAGCTTGCCGCGGGCCTCCACGACCTTGGCCGTCAACACACCCTTGCCACCACGGTTCTGCGTCGGGTACTGCTCCGAGGGCGTCCGCTTGGCGTAACCGTTCTCGGTGGCGACCAGGACGTCGGTCGAACCGTCACCGGGTCGGATCACGTCCATGGAGAGCAGGTAGTCGCCCTCCAGGAAGCGCATACCGATCACACCACTGGTGGCGCGGCCCATCGGACGCAGCGATTCGTCTGAGGCGGAGAAGCGGATCGCCTGGGCGTCGCTGGAGATCAGCAAGAGGTCGTCCTCTGGAAAGACCAGCCGGGCGGCGATGAGTTCGTCGCCCTCGCGCAGGTTGATCGCGATGATGCCCGCCGCGCGCGCCGAGTCGAAGTCCTCCAGACGCGACTTCTTGACCAGACCCTCACGGGTGGCCAGCACCAGATAGGGGGCCGCCTCGTAGTCGCGCAGCGCCATGATCTGCGCGATCTCCTCACCCGGTTGGAAGGGCAACAGGTTCGCCACGTGCTGGCCGCGTGCGTCACGGGCCGCCTCAGGCAGCTCGTAAGCCTTGGTCCGGTACACCCGACCCTGGTTGGTGAAGCACAGGATCCAGTGGTGCGTGGTGGTGACGAAGAAGTGCTGGACGATGTCGTCCTGCTTGAGCTGGGCGCCGCGCACACCCTTACCGCCACGCTTTTGCGCCCGGTAGTTGTCGATACGGGTGCGCTTGGCGTAACCACCGCGGGAGATCGTGACGACCACGTCCTCCTCGGCGATGAAGTCCTCCATGCGCATGTCACCCTCGAACGGGACGATGTGCGTACGACGCTCGTCACCGTACTTCTCGACGATCTCGCCGAGCTCTTCCCGAATGATGGAGCGCTGGCGCGCGTCCGAGGCGAGGATGTCGTTGTAGTCGGCGATGAGGGCCATGAGCTCGTCGTACTCGGCGGTGAGCTGGTTGCGCTCCAGCGCGGCGAGCTTGCGCAGCTGCATGTCCAAGATGGCGCGGGCCTGGATGTCGTCGATCTCCAGCAGCCCCATCAGGCCGGTTCGCGCTTCGTCCGCCGAAGCGCTGGCCCGGATGAGGTCGATGACCTCGTCGATACGGTCCATCGCCCGAAGCAGCGCGCGCAGGATGTGCGCCCGTTCCTCGGCCTTGCGCAGGAGGTACTTCGTCCGGCGGACGATGACCTCGACCTGGTGCTTGACCCAGTGTCGGATCATCTGGTCCAGGCGCAGGGTACGCGGTACCCCTTCGACCAGGGCCAGCATGTTGGCGCCGAAGGTCTCCTGCAACTGGGTGTGCTTGTAGAGGTTGTTCAGCACGACCTTGGCCACGGCGTCGCGCTTGAGCACGATGACCAGTCGCTGGCCGGTGCGACCACTGCTCTCGTCACGCACGTCGGCGATGCCGGTGATCTTGCCGTCCTTGACCAGGTCGGCGATCTTCAGCGCGAGGTTGTCCGGGTTGACCTGGTAGGGCAACTCGGTGATGACCAGGATCTGGCGACCGCGGTTGTCCTCCTCGACCTCGACCACGGCACGCATGGTGATCGAGCCGCGCCCGGTGCGGTACGCCTCCTCGATACCGCGCTTGCCCACGATGAGGCCGCGGGTCGGGAAGTCGGGGCCCTTGATCCGGGCCATCAACTCGTCGAGCAGCCGCTCGTCGTCGACCTCGGGATGGTCCAGGTACCAGTTGACGCCCTCGGCCACCTCGCGCAGGTTGTGCGGCGGGATGTTGGTCGCCATGCCCACCGCGATACCCGAGGAACCGTTGACCAACAGGTTCGGGAAACGGGCGGGGAGGACGACGGGCTCCGAGGAGCGACCATCGTAGTTGGGCCGGAAGTCGACGGTCTCCTTGTCGATGTCCCGGAGCATCTCCATGGCCAACGGTGCGAGCTTGCACTCGGTGTAGCGCATGGCGGCGGCCGGGTCGTTTCCCGGTGAGCCGAAGTTACCGTTCGGGTCGACCAGCGGCATCCGCATCGACCACCACTGGGCCAGGCGGACCAGGGTGTCGTAGATGGCGCTGTCACCGTGCGGGTGGTAGTTACCCATCACGTCACCGACCACGCGGGCACACTTGAAGTACCCACGGTCGGGACGGTATCCGCCGTCGTACATGGCGTAGAGAACGCGCTGGTGGACCGGTTTGAGGCCGTCCCGGACGTCGGGGAGGGCGCGGCCGACGATGACGGACATCGCGTAGTCGAGGTAGCTACGCTGCATCTCGACCTGGATGTCGACGGGCTCGATCCGGTCCGTCACACGCGGCAGGGACTCCACCGGGGAGTCGCCGCCCTCAGGGGCGTCGGGGTTGTTCGCATCCGTCACGGATGTCGATCCCTTCTAAGACTGGCTTGGGCGAGTGGAACGGCGAAGGACCTAGATGTCCAGGAAACGGACGTCCTTGGCGTTGCGCTGGATGAAGGAGCGCCGGGACTCGACGTCCTCACCCATGAGCACGCTGAACATCTCGTCGGCCTGGGCCGCGTCCTCCAGGGCGACCTGAAGCAGGACGCGTCGGTCGGGGTCCATCGTGGTGTCCCACAACTCGTTGGCGTTCATCTCACCCAGACCCTTGAAGCGCTGCACCATGTCGCGCGGGCGCGGGTCCCTCTTGCCGGCGGCGATGCCCTCTTCGATGATGCGGTCGCGTTCGGCGTCGGAGAAGGCGTAGCTCGCGTCGCTGCCCTTCTGGTCCCACTTGATCTTGTACAGCGGCGGTGCGGCCAGGTAGACGTTCCCTGCCTCGACCAACGGTTTCATGAAGCGGAACAGCAGGGTGAGCAGCAGGGTGCGAATGTGCTGACCGTCGACGTCGGCGTCGGCCATGAGGACGATCTTGTGGTAGCGGAGCTTCTCCGCGTCGAAGTCCTCGTGGATACCGGTGCCCAGGGCGGTGATGATCGCCTGGACCTCGTTGTTCTTGAGGATCCGGTCGATTCGGGACTTCTCCACGTTCAGGATCTTGCCTCGAATGGGCAGGATGGCCTGGTTGTGCGGGTTACGACCACCCTTGGCGGAACCACCGGCCGAGTCACCCTCGACGATGTAGAGCTCGCACTCCTCCGGATTGGTGGACTGGCAGTCCGACAACTTGCCCGGCAGGGAGGTGGTCTCCAAAAGGGTCTTGCGACGGGTGAGGTCGCGCGCCTGACGAGCGGCCACACGGGCGCGGGCCGCCTGGCTGGCCTTGGACACGATGTCCTTGGCCTCGCCGGGGTTACGCTCGAACCAGTCGCGCAGGTGCTCGTTGGTGACCTTCTGTACGAAGGACTTGGCTTCGGTGTTGCCGAGCTTGGTCTTGGTCTGGCCCTCGAACTGCGGGTCGGCGAGCTTGACCGAGATGATCGCGGTCAGACCCTCCCGGATGTCGTCACCGGTGAGGTTGTCCTCCTTCTCCCGGAGCAGCTTCTGGTCACGGGCGTACCGGTTGACCAGGGTGGTCAGCGCCGAGCGGAAGCCTTCCTCGTGGGTGCCGCCCTCCGTCGTGTTGATGGTGTTGGCGAAGGTGTGCACCGACGAGGTGTACGACTGGTTCCATTGCATGGCGACCTCGACCGCGATGCCTTCGCCCTCTTCCTCGAAGGAGACGATCGACGCGTGCGCCGGCTCCTTCTTGCTGTTGATGTAGCCGACGAAATCGGCGAGACCCTCTTCATAGTGGTAGGTCTGCACCACCGGGCCGTCGTCGGTGTACTCGGGGCGCTCATCCCGGATGGTGATGGCGAGCCCCTTGTTGAGGAAGGCCATCTCCTGGAGTCGTCGGGAGAGCGTCTCGAAGGAGTACGTGGTGGTCTCGAAGATGGTTCCATCGGCCCAGAAGGTGATCTGGGTACCGGTCTGGTCGGTGGCCTCACCCTTGTCGAGGGCACCGGTGGGAGCGGTCATCTCGTAGCGCTGGCGCCAGACGTGTCCGTCCTTGCGGATCTCCACCTCCAGCGCCGTGGACAGCGCGTTGACGACGGAGACACCGACACCGTGCAGACCTCCGGAGACCGCGTAGGACTTGCCGTCGAACTTGCCGCCCGCGTGCAGCGTGGTGAGGACGACCTCCACGGCCGGACGCTTCTCCACAGGGTGAAGGTCGATGGGAATACCGCGACCATTGTCGGCGACCCTGATCCCGCCGTCGGCGAGCAGGGTCACCTCGATCGCGTCGGCGTATCCTGCCAACGCCTCATCGACCGAGTTGTCGACCACCTCGGAGACCAGGTGATGCAGACCGCGCTCTCCGGTGGAGCCGATGTACATACCCGGGCGCTTGCGTACTGCCTCAAGCCCCTCGAGAACCGTGATTGATCCTGCGTCGTAGGCCAAGTGGGAACACCCTCCTGCTGGGGACACCTGTCGGCCATGGCCGAGCGGACGACGGGCAACCCACGGCATGGTGATCGAAGGGGCGGCATACCGCGGCACCTGGGGGATCACCGTTCGCCGCATGGGCCGTCCGCCCACCCTCCGTATGGGGCGTGGTACCGGCTACAGGCGTCTGAAGAACCAGCTCCATGATACCCCGCGCGGTGCGACAAAGTGGCATTGGCGGCGCTGTGCCGCACCAGAACGAACGATCAGGGCGGGACATGAGCCCCTACACGCGGGCGACCCCTCGCGCAAGTCCCGGCGCCGTTCAGTGCCCTTGCACGCGCCGACCTCCTCCTTCACCGGACCTGGACACCGGGGCCGAAGTGAGGACATCCGCGTCGAGGAACCCCCTTCCTTCGACTCGAGGCACACCAAACCCCATGGTCACAGGGTCAGCGGCGGCGGAATCCAGGGCCCTTCACCTTGATGGTGACGATGGTGCCGTCGCCCAGCTCTTCGTTCAATCGGCGCATCAGATCACGCACCATCGCGCGTGCGTGCGCGGCCATCGTCGGTGAATCGGCGACGACCACCAGCTCACCTTCCGAATAACTTTCCGGACGGAGGTGGGCGGCATTGAAATCACCCACGATGTCGGCCCAGCGACCGAACACCCCACCGATCGCCACCTGTTCCTGCCACCCGTGCTCGATCAGCCACGTGCGGACCGCGTCACCGAACAGTTGGGGTTCGTTCCGTGACCGAAACCGGCCACGCCCGCGCGCCCGAGGCGCACCCTTGGGCACCGCCCCTCGTTCACGCGCCTCGGCCTTGGCCCGCGCCAAGGCCTGGCGGGCCAGATCCGCTCCGGACATCGACCGAGCGGCGGGGGCCC
>NZ_ANBD01000052.1 GCF_000341005.1 Nocardiopsis alkaliphila YIM 80379
TCCACAGGCCGTGGAAAACCCTCACTCACCCTCGACCACCCCTTGGCGCACTCCGAACCTCGCACCATCGAGTTCCTCGGGGATGTCCTCGCCGACCGCGGCGGTCACCAGCACCTGTTCGGCATCGCGCACCCGCTCGGCCAATCGACCGCGACGCTCGGTGTCGAGTTCGGCGAACACGTCGTCCAAGATCAGGACGGGATCATCACCGTCCGCTCTGAGCAGATCGAATGCCGAGAGCTTGAACGCCAGGGCATAGGACCAGGACTCCCCCTGACTGGCGTACCCCTTCGCGGGCAGATCACCGAGTCTGAGGTGGAGTTCGTCCCGATGGGGCCCTACGAGGCTGACCCCGCGTTGGAGTTCCCGCTCCCGGGCGTCCTCCATCGCCGTCCGCAGGAGGGTCACCAGCCGTGGACGATCGCGCGGGACCTCGATCCCTTCCTCGATCGCGGAACAGCGGTAGGTGGGAACGGCCGGGCCACCGGACTCGGTCAGCCCCGCGTAGTTTCGCGCCACCAGGGGGCGCAACTCCTCCACCAGTCCCAGCCGGGCGGCCAGGAGCTCGGCTCCGGTCTCGGCCAAATGGGAGTCCCACACCTCGAGGGTGCTCAGGTCCGGGGTGGCCCGTCGTCGCAGCTGTGACGACGCCGACTTCAACAGGGCGTTGCGCTGCTTGAGCACCCGCTCGTAGTCGGAACGCACACCCGCCATCCGCGGAGCCCGACTCACCAACAACTCGTCGAGGAATCGGCGACGCTCACCCGGATCGCCCTTGACCAATGCCAGGTCCTCAGGAGCGAAGAGCACGGTGCGCACGATGCCCAACACGTCTCGGGGACGCCCGGCGGCACCCCTGTTCACCCGGGCACGGTTGGCCTTACCCGGATTGATCTCCAGATCGACGAGCATGTCACGCCCGTCCCGCATGACCCTGGTGCTCACGATCGCCCGTGCCGCCCCCGACCTGACCAAGGGGGTGTCGGAGGAGACCCGGTGGCTGCCGAGGTTGGCGACGTACCCGATCGCCTCGACCAGGTTGGTCTTGCCCTGCCCATTGGCCCCGACGAACACACTCACGCCGGGTTCGAGTTCCAGTAGAGCCGACTCGTAGGAACGGAAGTCGACCAGTTGCAGGTGGGAGACGTACATCCGGCCTTCCTCCTGGAGCGGGGGAGCGGTGACGGTGGAAAAGGGAAAAGACCGAGGGCGGCACGGGTGAACCCGGCCGCCCCGGTTTGTCGTAAAGGTCAGTCCCGTTGCTCGGTGTCGGACTCGGCCGCCTTGGTGACGGCGTGTCCACCGAACTGCTTGCGCAGGGCGGCCACGACCTTCATCGCCTGACTGTCGTCTTGGCGGGAGGCGAACCGAGCGAAGAGCGAGGCCGTGATCGCCGGAGCCGGAACGGCCAGGTCCACGGCGGCCTGCACGGTCCACCGACCCTCGCCGGAGTCCTGGACATAGCCGCGCAGCTCCGAAAGGTCCGGGTCCTCCTCCAAAGCACGCCCGAGCAGGTCCAGCAGCCAGGAACGGACGACGGTGCCCTCACGCCAGCTCTCGAGGGTGCCCGGCACGTCCCTGACGATGCCGGAGGCGACCATCAGTTCGTAGCCCTCGGCGAAGGACTGCATCATGCCGTATTCGATGCCGTTGTGGACCATCTTCACGAAGTGTCCGGCACCGACCGCACCAGCGTGCACGAAGCCACCGCCGTCATCGGGGGTCAGGGAATCGAAGACCGGGCGCAGTCGCTCCACGTCCTTCTTCGTCCCCCCGACCATGATGCCGTAGCCGTTCTGACGCCCCCACACGCCGCCGCTGACGCCGGCGTCGACGTAACCGATGCCCTTGGCGGCCAGTGCGTCGGCGCGAGGCTTGTCGTCGACGTAGTGGGTGTTACCACCCTCGACGATGATGTCACCCTCGGCCAGGAGTTCGCCCAGCTTCTCGATGGTGACGTCGGTGGGAGCACCCGCGGGGACCATGACCCAGACCACTCGGGGCGCCTGGAGCCGTTCGACGAGAGCCTCCAGACTCTCGACGTCACGTTCACCGGGGAGGGCGTCGTAACCGACGACCTCATGCCCCTTCTCCCGCAGACGGGCGGCCATGTTGCCGCCCATCTTGCCGAGTCCGATCATTCCGAGTTGCATGCTTGGGATCCCCCTTGGACACCTGTGGACACGTGGAAGCCGACCGGCCCGGACCAATGGCGCGGGCCGAACGGCGAACACCGGTCTCCGAGTCTGCCGGATCCGTCAGCCGGACAGGCGCACCGGCATGATCAGGTACCGGTACTCGGGGGCGGCACTCTCCTCGGCGGGCTTGCCGGTGAGGATGGCCGGCTTGGTCGAGGTGGTGAAGTGCAGACGAGCCACGTCGGTGCCGATGGCACTGAGGCCATCGAGCAGGTAACCGGAGTTGAAGGCGATCTGGATGTCCTCGCCGTCCAGCTCGGCCGCAAGGGTCTCCACGGCCTGTGCGTCCTCGCCGGTACCGGCCTCCAAGACCAAGGATCCCTGCGAGAAGGCCAGTCGGAGCGGTGTGTTGCGCTCGGCGACCAAGGAAACGCGCTTGACCGCCTCAACGAACTCCGAGCGGCTGATCTCGGCCACCGTGTTGAAGGTGTCCGGCAACAGGGCTCGGTACTTGGGGAACTCACCGTCCAGCAGGCGTGTGGTGGTCCGTCGGCCGCCTCCCTCGAAGCCCATCATGCCCTCGCCGGTCTCGCTTCCGGACAGGGCGATGGAGACCTCGGCTCCCGAGGTGAGCGACTTGGCGGTGTCGTGCAGGGTCTTGGCCGGAACCAGCGCGACCGCGGAGAGCTCGGGGTTCTCCGGCTTCCAGGCCAATTCGCGAACGGCGAGGCGGTAGCGGTCGGTGGAGGCGAGCGTGATGGTCTCGCCCTCGATCTCGACCCTGATACCGGTGAGCATCGGGAGCGTGTCGTCACGACCGGCGGCGGTGGCCACCTGGCCGACCGCGGCGGCGAAGACGTCACTGCCGATGGTCCCGCTGACCCCGGGCATCTCCGGCAAGGACGGGTAGTCCTCGACCGGCATGGTGTTCAGGGTGAACTTGGCACTGCCGCAGGAGACCACGACCTTGGGGCCGTCCGTGGAGATTTCCACAGCCTGTGGAGGCAGGTTGCGGGTGATCTCGGCGAGGAGTCGACCGGAGACCAGGGTCTTGCCCACCTCCTCGATCTCCACGTCGACCGAGACCTGGGCGGAGACCTCGTAGTCGAATCCGGACAGGCGGACCCTCTGACGGCCGTCGACTTCGTCGACGTCGAGCAGGATGCCGGCCAGGACCGGCACCGAGGGGCGTGTCGGCAGTGTGCGCGCTGTCCAGGCGACAGCGTCGGCCAGTACGTCGCGTTCGACCCGGAACTTCACTTTCCGACTCACTTTCCGCAGGATCGGTGGACCGATCCCAACCTCAACGTTGCAGCTCGTGGGTGTCTCAGGGGGTTTCCGAGGGCTCCATCGACAGGCTGTGGACGAACCGGCGTCAAGCACCGGCACGGCTTCGGGGAGCCGCCTCGGTTCCCGAAGGGGTCACCGCTCAGGTCTGGGCGGCGGAGGACGGGGGCAAGAACCCAGGCTACCCGGATTCACTCGTTGTCGCTGCCGGCTCGGGAGGATGCCGCCGTCACGTCGACCACGAGGCGTTGTCCACAGATTTTTCGCGGAGCGGCTTTGAAGCCACGTTTGGGCTAATGAAGGTGCGTAGTAGTAGTAGGGCCTGTGGATAATGTGGATAACCCTTGTTTCCCCAGGTCAGAGTGGAGATTTTTATCCACAGGCCCTGTGGAGAACCCTGTGGGTAACTCGGGTTGCCTGTGGACGAAAATCGGGGTCCACAGGTTTTCCACACGCCATCCACAGGTTCATCCACAAGTTTTCCCCATGTTTTCCACAACAGCCCGTGGTTCGGTGATCCGATGATCGGATGCAGTGTCCACAGGGCTGGCCCGAGTTACCCACAGGCTGAGCAGGGTTATCCACAGCTTGTCCACAGGGTTATCCACAGATTTTGACCCCTGCCTGTGGATAACTTCGCCTGAAGGCGAGGAAAAATTTTTTTGGGGCCCTACCCCATAACTCTCGAACCTGGGCAAACAGTCTGTGCACAGAGTTTTCCACAGGCCCTTCAAAATTTGTGTGCAACGCTCGTTGTCAAGGTCTCCGCAGAGCTCCCCCGAGGCTGGGAACGATCAGGACGCTAGGGGCGAGAGGCCTTGGAGAACAGGGTGAACGGCGTTGATCGGGCACGGACGTTACCGTTCGGGTACGACACACTCCTATCGCCCGAGGGTTGGCAAACCCACACACAAACCTGTGGATAACTCGTCGCCGGTGCTTCTGAGGCTGTGGAAAACCGTTGACGGCGCGTCCTGTGGACGACCTGAGCCGGATCACCGCCACGCCCGCGGATGGGAACCGCGGGGGAGGGGGTTCCGTCGCCCCGTGGACAAGAGCAGAGCATCGGTGGTCCGCCCTCCACCGGACTGATGGATCTTCGATACCCATCAAGAGAGGAAGGGGCACCGCTCGGTGCCCCTTCCTCTTCCTCTTCCAACGCCCTGACCCCGTGCCGATCCGTCCACTCGGGTCAGGTCAGGGTGGGCTGGTCCTTGATCCGGCTGGTGAGTTCGTGCACCTGGTTGTAGATCGAGCGTCGTTCGGCCATCAACGCGCGCACCTTGCGGTCGGCGTGCATGACGGTGGTGTGGTCACGGCCGAATTGCTGCCCGATCTTGGGCAGCGACAACTCGGTCAGCTCCCGGCACAGGTACATGGCGATCTGCCGGGCCGTCACCAGCACGCGTGAGCGGGAGGTTCCACACAGGTCCTCCAGGCTCAGCCCGAAGTAGGCCGCGGTCTGAGACATGATCGTGCTCGCCGTGATCTCGGGGACCTCACTGTTGGGCACCAGGTCTCGCAACACCTGGCCGGTCAGGTCCAGATCGACCGACTGCCTGTTCAGACTGGCGAAGGCGGTCACCCTGATCAGGGCACCCTCCAATTCGCGGATGTTGGTCGAGATCTTGCTGGCGATGAACTCCAGCACCTCCGGTGGCGCGGCCAAGCCCTCCTGCGCGGCCTTCTTGCGCAGGATGGCGATACGTGTCTCCAACTCGGGGGGTTGGACGTCGGTCAGCAGACCCCACTCGAAGCGGCTGCGCATCCGGTCCTCCAGCGTGGTCAGCTGTTTGGGCGGCCGGTCGCTGGAGATGACGATCTGCTTGTCGGAGTTGTGCAGCGTGTTGAAGGTGTGGAAGAACTCCTCCTGTGTCTGCTCCTTGTTCTCCAAGAACTGGATGTCGTCCACCAGGAGTACGTCGATGTCTCGATAACGGCGACGGAATCCGTCCGCCTTGCCATCCCTGATGGAGTTGATGAACTCGTTCGTGAACTCCTCGGAGCTGACGTAACGCACCCGAGAGCCCTCGTAGAGCCGGTGGGTGTAGTGGCCGATGGCGTGCAGCAGGTGCGTCTTGCCCAGCCCTGAACCCCCGTGGATGAACAGTGGGTTGTACGCCTTGGCCGGAGCCTCCGCGGCCGCGACCGAGGCCGCGTGCGCGAACCGGTTGCTGGAACCGATGACGAAGGTGTCGAAGGTGTACTTGGGGTTCAGCCGAGCATGGTCGCCCGGAGGGATCTCCAAAGAACGGCCGGGCGGGGCCGTAGGGGAGGGAGGAGGGGTGGACTCGACCGGGTCGGAGTCCGGGGCGGCCGGGGCCTGGGCTGTGGAGTCCGTGTCTTGGAAGGAGCCGCCCTCGGGACGTTCCTCGACCGATTCCGGTGTACCCGTGGCGGGGAGCTCCGTGGCAGGCGTTTCCCACCGGTTGGGCTCGTCCCAGCCGGCCTCACCCCATCCTTGTTGTCGCCACAACTGTTCCTGGGACGGCCATCCCCTGGACGAGCCCCAGGAGGACGGGGTCTGGGCGGCCGGCTCTTCTCGGCCTTCGGGCGTGGACCGACCATCTCGATGGGGAGTCGCGGGCGCCGAATCGGCCGTTCGCTCCTGGGAGGTGTCCTGGCCGGGCCCGGCCCAGGCTTCGGGGGAGGGGTCGGATCGGTGCTCACCGTAGGGCTGGTCCGAGCCGAGCAGGTCGGCGGGCCCGATGCCGGGAATGGGAGGGTGCGCGCCCAGTGCCTCGGCCGGATGGGGGGAGGTGGGACGTGCGTGCTGACCGCGCGGTTCCTGGAACGAGGACCGCCCCGCGGGTCGGGTCTCCGGTCGAGGGGAGGGGGATGAAGGCTGCGGCGTGGACTGCTGCTCGGATCGCCCTGTCGGAGCCGATGGCCACGATTGTTCGGCGGGGTCCGAGGGCTGTTCACGTTCTGGGCCCGCCCGCCCGGGGGTGCCGTAGGGAGCCGGGGTCGGGGGAGGAGTGGGCACGGCGGTGGGGTCGACCGTCACCGCGACTCGGATCTCCCGTCCCAGGTGGGCGGAGAGGGCCTTGCTGATCGCCGGATAGAGACGACTCTCCAAGACCTTCTTGGTGAATTCGTTGGGTGCCGCGATCAACGCGGTGTCCTCGATCAGGCCCAACGGACGGGTCTGCGGCAGCCAGGCGCGCTGGTGCGCGGGGAGGGCGTCGTTGTCGATCCCGTCCAACACGCTCGACCAGACCATTGCGAGGTTGACCTGTGCGTCAGCCAAGGTGACCTGCCATGGTTGCTGTCCCTTCGGTGCGGATCGTTTCGGGTGGGTTTCGGGGGCGGTGAGGGGACGAGGGAGAGGGGTGTCGCGTGCTTTGCGTATGTGGGGCGGAGGCGGCTCGCGCCTTCCATTGTCCTCTCCCGGGGGAGGTGTCGGGGCAGGGTACGGGCGCGGAACCGGGTTCTTTCCCCATGGACACCCTGTGGACGACATGCCCGTCCGCGGGTGACGGAGGGTTCGACTACTGGCAGGTATCCACAACCCTTCGGGGTTGTCCACAGGTTATACACAGGTTTATCCACAGGATGGCAGCTGTCTGTGGCTTACTCAAAGTTATCCACAATCCCCAGCTCAGAGGGTGTGTGGTGTGCTCATCTTCGGCTTCTGGGGCGCGCGAGAGGGCGGCAAGTGCGAGTTATCCACAGGCTGAGGTTATCCACAGACCCCATCTTCCGTGGAAGACCCGCACGCGGTGGTGGCGTCGTCCACAGGTGGGTGGCGAGCCGTGGCCAGTGGTGTCCGCCACCGGGCCCGGCGGGCGCGGAGGTGGGTCGACATCGGCCGGAGATGGATCGACGGAGCCGATTTGACCCCGCCCTGACTAGGCCGTATCTTCTTTATGTTTATGCCGATGGTTCTTCCTGCGCTCGTGTGAGTCGTTCGCACGCGACGTCGCGGCCTCGGCACATGCACTGTAAGGCCCCGCATATCCTTGGGGTCTGTCGTAGTACTTTCCTGACACGCCCCTGGAGCCAGTAGTGAGCAAGCGTACGTTTCAGCCGAACAACCGGCGTCGCGCGAAGGTCCACGGCTTCCGGCTGCGCATGCGTACGCGCGCCGGTCGCGCCATCATCGCCTCGCGTCGTCGCAAGGGACGCTCCGCGCTGACCGTGAGCCACTAGGCCACGAGAAGCTCAAGTTCTTCACTGGGACCGTCCGGCCTTCTCGCCGGCCGGTCCCTTTGTCGTGTGGCATGCGAGCAGCCTGATCACGGGTCTGGCCCAGGCCACCACCGCTCCCGGAGGAACACCGATGTTGTCGCCGCGTAACCGGATGCGCCACAGTACCGAGTTCGGATCGGTCATGCGTTCGGGGCGGCGCGCCTCGCGTGACGCCTTGGGGGTCGTCTACCTCACTCCGAATCACCCCCCGGACACCGACGACGCGGAACCACCGCGCGTCGGTTTCGTCGTGAGCAAGGCCGTCGGGGGAGCGGTTGTGCGCAAACGCGTGCAACGCAGACTACGTCACCTGATGCGGGAAAGATTGGGTGTTCTGCCAAACGGTAGCCTGCTCGTAGTACGTGCCAAACCTCTCGCCGCCCAGTTGCGCCAGGAGGACCTGGCGGTACAACTCGACAGCGCGATCGCCGCGGCCCAACGTCCCCGGGGGGCCGCGCGAGGTCGGCGTGGTCGCGGCGGGCGAGGGTCCTCCGCGGACGGGCCGAGAAAAAGCGGGACAGACGGGAACCGCCGCCCCGACGAGGGCGCAGAACGGTGGGCGAACCGATGACCGAGCACAGACCGACGGTGTTCGCACGACTGCTGATTCTGCCGATCCGTGGATACCAGCGTTTCATCAGCCCGCTCTTTCCACCGGTCTGTCGCTTCTATCCCTCGTGCAGTGCGTACGCCGTCGAAGCGTTGCGTGTGCACGGGGCGCTGTACGGGTGGTGGCTCGCCGTCAGGCGTATCGCCCGTTGTCATCCCTTCAACCCGGGGGGACTCGATCCGGTCCCACCGCCCAAGGGACGACGGAACGAAGAGTCCGAGGAGTCTACGGGCGGAACCGGGCAGACCGGCACCGCTTCCGGGGACCAGTAGCTGAATCGAATCACCGAGGAGTTGGCCGGTGCTGGACTGGCTTTACAACATCATCGGCCACGTGTTGGTCTGGATCCACTCGGGTCTGACCTTCGTTGGCCTGAACCCCGACAGCGGGTGGGCCTGGGGCCTGTCCATCGTGCTGCTCACCTGTCTCATGCGTCTTTTGATGGTGCCGCTGTTCGTCAAGCAGATGAACACGCAGCGCAAGATGCAGGAAGTGCAGCCGAAGATCATGAAGCTTCGGGAGCGCTACAAGCACGACAAGGAGCGACTCCAACGGGAGTCGATGAAGCTTTACCAGGAGAGCGGCACCAACCCCATCATGGGCTGCCTCCCGTTGCTGCTTCAGATGCCGGTCTTCTTCGCCCTGTTCAGCGTGCTGCGCAGCGTGGCCGAGGGCAATGCTCGGTTCGGTTTCACCGAGGAGTTGGTCACCAGCGCGCGTGAGGCGCTGATCTTCGCCGCTCCCGTCGCCGCGCAGTTCAACACCCCTGCGGAGGACCTGCGGGAGCTGGGCGGTACCGACCCCATCATGGCCAAGATCGTCATCGCGATCGCTTGTGTGGTCATGGGTCTGACGACGTTCCTGACCATGCGTCAGAGCATCAAGCGGAGCATGGCGCAGCAGCCTGACAACCCGATGATGCAGACCCAGAAGATCATGATGTACATGGCGCCCCTTTTCGGGCTCTTCGGTCTCATGATGCCGATCGGTGTGCTGGTCTACTGGGTCACCTCCAACATCTGGACCATGGTGCAGCAGCACTTCCTCTACCGGAATCAACCGATGCCGGGTGAGACCGACTCCTCCGCTAAGGGCGCTCCTTCCAAGGGTCCGGCCAAGGGCATGTTGGGGCGTAAGAAGGAGAGCGAAACAGCTTCGGAACCGAAGGAACAGCCTAAGATCGAACGTAAGCAGCCGAAGAAGCAGCCGCGTTCCAAGCGCGCCGGTGGACCCAAGTAGGGTCTGCCTTGTTTCGTGTCGGCGGCGACGACTTTCGAGTGCGCAGGCGACAATGCCCCTGAGGCGTACGACGGCCAGGGCCGACGGATATGAGGAGACGGATCGCTGTGGGACGTAGCGAGGAAGAGAGCGGTGGAGTAGCGGTGGCTGAAGTGCCTGAGGCCGAAATCGACATCGAGGCCCTGGAGAACGAGGGTGACATCGCTGCGGACTACATCGAGGGTCTCCTCGATATCGCGGATTTCGATGGCGATATCGACATGGACGTCGAGGGCGACCGGGCCATGGTTTCCGTCGTGGGCGCTACCTTGGACGAGCTGATCGGTGAGGACGGGGAGGTTCTGGAATCCCTCCAAGAACTGACCCGCTTGGCGGTGCACCGAGTGACCGGTGAACGCAGTCGCCTGATGTTGGACATCGGCGGGTACCGGGAGGGTCGTCGCAAGGTGCTCTTCCGGACCGGGACCGAGGCCGCGGACAAGGTCAAGAAGACCGGTCGGTCTCAGTCGTTGGAGCCGATGACCCCGTTCGAACGCAAGGTCGTGCACGACGCGGTCGCCGCTGCGGGCCTGCACAGCGAGTCGGAGGGCGAGGAGCCCAATCGTTACGTGGTGGTGCACCCGGCCGAATAGTCAGGTGGAGATCGCCGGGGGTGGTGTTTCACGTGAAACACCACCCCTTTCGCATGTCCTCCTCTCGTCACCCGGCTCATGGTTCGTGCCCTTGGTGGTGCCTTTGGGAGAGACCGGTCCGGGGCTGGGAGAGGTAGAGGGGGTTTCACGTGAAACGTGGGGGTGCCCCCCACGTAGGATCGAGCCGAGACCCTCCCCATGAGTCGTCCCGCCATCGGCAGTGCGAAGACGACCCCGATCCGAGCGTCGCGCGGCTCGTCGGGGGGAGAGCCTAGTGCGCGCGGACTGCCGTGTTCCTCCGTGCGCTTCACGCGTCGTCGATCTGTGGGTAGGTCGACATGGTGACCCAACGGTTCATGGAAGTGACGATGGACGAGTTCCGACAGGTGGTGACCGATGACCTCGGGTGTTGAGGAGCCCGGCGCTACGCTCCCCGCTCCGCCCCCGCAAGCGGTCTCGATGTTCGGAGACACCCTGCCGGTGGCGATCCGCTACGCCGAACTGCTCGCCGACGACGGTGTGCGTCGAGGGCTGATCGGCCCACGTGAGGTGCACCGACTTTGGGAGCGGCACCTCATCAACTGCGCGGTGGTGGAGGAGTTGATCCCTGCGGGGGCGGAGGTGATGGACGTCGGTTCGGGGGCGGGGCTGCCCGGTTTGGTGCTCGGATTGTTGCGCCCTGACATCCATGTGACCCTTTTGGAACCACTGCTGCGGCGAACGGTCTTCCTCGAAGAAGCAGTGGAATCGCTCGGCCTGAGCAACGTGACGGTGCGGCGAGCGAGGGCGGAAGAGGTCCACGGCGAACTCTACGCCGATTTCGTCACGGCCCGAGCGGTGGCTCCGCTGACCCGACTGGCCGGTTGGTCCCTGCCGCTACTGCGCAAGGGTGGCAGTCTGCTGGCCCTCAAGGGGGAGCAGGCGGAGGCCGAACTCGCGGAGGCGGAAAAAGACGTTTCGAAAATGCGGCCTAGCGTGTGCGATGTGATCAGGGTGGGGCGGGGTAAAGTCGATCCCGCTACCACGGTCGTTCGCGTCACGGTGACATCCGACGGTGGTCCGCCCTCGCACGGAGGTTCGCAGAAGAAGAGGCGAGGCGGCAAGAATAAGCGCGGACGGAAGAGGTGAACTCATTCGTGCCCCAGAACCGAGCCGACAACGACGGTGTTTCACGTGAAACACCGGCGGGTGCCTATGGAGACCTGCTCGATGTTTCACGTGAAACAGAAGCGGATTCAGTGGCGAGCCAAGCCTCTGTTTCACGTGAAACATGGGGAGCGGCCCACGCGGTCGCACCTGAAACACCGCTGGCGCAGATGGCGCACGCGGCTATGGCCGATAGGGGGCAGGACACTCCTTGGCCCCGCCCCAAGTCCTGCCGGATCATCAGTGTCGCCAACCAAAAGGGTGGCGTCGGTAAGACCACCACGACGGTGAACATCGCGGCGGCCCTCGCGATGCACGGGCAGCGTGTTCTGGTGGTGGACCTGGACCCGCAGGGGAACGCCTCCACCGCGCTCGGCATGGAGCGTGACAACCAGACTCGTTCCATCTATCACTGCCTGGTGGAAGACGAGGAGATTCGGAAGCTGGCCCAGCCGGTCCCGGACATCCCCAACCTCTGGTGTGCTCCGGCCACCATCGACTTGGCCGGTGCCGAGATCGAATTGGTCTCCCTGGTCGCCAGGGAAGCCCGCCTCAAACGAGCCTTCGCCGCCTACGACACTTCCGACCTCGATTACATCCTCATCGATTGCCCCCCTTCGCTCGGCCTATTGACGGTCAACGCGATGGTGGCCTGCGACGAGGTCATGATCCCGATCCAGTGCGAGTACTACGCGTTGGAGGGGCTGGGTCAGTTGTTGCGCAACGTGGAATTGGTCAAGTCCCACCTGAACACGGGGCTATCGATCAGTACGATCCTGCTGACGATGTACGACGGTCGGACCCGCCTGTCCCAGCAGGTGGCCGACGAGGTGCGTTCACACTTTGGGGACCTGGTCCTGCGGACCCTGGTTCCGCGGAGCGTTCGTGTCTCCGAAGCCCCGAGTTACGCGCAGTCGGTCATGACCTACGATCCTTCTTCCACCGGGGCGATGGCCTACTTGGAAGCGGCACGCGAGATCGCCCATCGGGCCTGAAGCGTGTACTCCTGTTTCACGTGAAACACCTCGCCCGCGTTTCGGGCGGATCGGCAGCAAAGAATGTGAAGGGAATTGCCGGTGAGTCAGCAGCGGCGCGGTCTGGGCAAGGGACTCGGGGCGCTCATCCCGCAGGGGCCGGCGGTGGCCTCCGCGCCGGCGGAGAGCGTCCGGGAGACGAAGAATCCACCGGCCCTCGCACCCGAACCCCCGAAGGTTTCGAGTGAGGGGCCCAAAGAGATGCCGGACGGGACCTACATGGAGGAGATCGCCCTCTCCTCGATCGAGCCCAACCCTCGTCAACCTCGGACGCACTTCGATGAGGAGGCCTTGGACGAGTTGCGGGATTCGATCGTCGAGGTCGGCCTGCTGCAGCCCGTCGTGGTCCGTAAACTCGAAGGTGGTGAGGAACCGCGCTACGAGTTGATCATGGGGGAGCGGCGCTTCCGGGCGAGTAAGCTCGCCCAGCTCGACCGCATCCCCGCGATCGTTCGTAAGACCGAGGACGACGAACTGCTCCGGGAAGCGCTCCTGGAGAACCTGCATCGGCAACAGCTCAACCCCTTGGAGGAGGCCGCAGCGTACCAGCAGATGCTGGACGACTTCGGTACCACCCAGGGGGAACTGGCCCAGCAGGTCGGCAAGTCGCGTTCGCACATCGCCAACACGTTGCGCCTGCTCAACCTTCCCGGGAAGGTGCAGACCAGGGTGGCGGCTGGTGTGCTCAGCGCGGGACACGCCCGGGCGCTCCTGTCGATCGATGACCCCGAGGCCCAGGAACGCCTGGCCAAGCGGGTCAACGACGAAGGGCTCTCCGTGCGATCCCTGGAGGAGATCGTCGCCCTGCGGGAGATCCCAGAGGAAGAGAAACCTCGACGTTCCTCCGCCGGCAAGATCAGCAACCCACCCCAGATCGAGGAATGGGCCACCCGCTTCGGTGATCGGCTCGACACCACCGTGAAGGTGGACATGGGTCGAAAGAAGGGCAAGATCGTCGTGGAGTTCGCCACGATGGAAGACCTGGAACGGATCATCAAGCAGATCGAACAGTGAGAACACCACTGCGGCTGGTGGATGTGGCGAGGGCTGTGTTTCACGTGAAACACAGCCCTCATCCTTGTTCGACCCGCCCGATCGTGCGTTCAACGCAGGTGTGCGGTTCCTCCAACGTGTCCGCGAGACCCCCTGATGCCCAGGGAGGGATCGGCGGCCGTCATCCCGAATCTCTTTGCTCGGGAATGGCGCGAGGCCCCCAGGGTCTACCTGAGGGCCTCGCGGCCGGGTCGGTGACTACAGGAACTCGGCCAGTTCCTTTTCCAGGACTCGCTTCGGCTTGGCACCGATGAGCTGCTTGACGACCTCGCCGTCCTTGTAGACGTTCATGGTCGGAAGCGACATGACGTTGTAGGCGCGAGGGGTCTCGGGGTTCTGGTCGGTGTTGATCTTGACGACCTCGATCTTGTCGCCGTACTCCTCGGCCAGCTTGTCCAGGACCGGAGCCATCTGCTTGCAAGGGCCGCACCAGTCGGCCCAGAAGTCCACCAGCACGGGTTTGTCGCTGGAGAGGACCTCCTCCTTGAAAGTGGAGTCGGTGACGTTCTTGACGGTCGACACTGCTCGGTTCTCCTTGATATCGATGGAAGGGGATGGGAAGACGAGGGGTCAGTTGCCCTGCTCGGCGAGGTAACGCTCGGCGTCCAAGGCGGCGGAACAGCCGGTGCCCGCGGCGGTGATCGCCTGTCGGTACTGGTGATCGACCACGTCACCCGCGGCGAAGACCCCGTCGAGGTTGGTCCGGGTGGATGGGAAGTCCACCTTGACGTAACCCTCCTCATCGAGTTCGATCTGCTGGTCGAAGAGCTCCACGCGGGGGTCGTGCCCGATCGCGACGAACAGACCCGTCACGTCGAGGGTGCTCGTCTCGGCGGTCTTGTTGTTCAGGATCTTGAGGCCGCTGACACGTTCCTCGCCCAACACCTCCAAGACCTGGGTGTTCCACAGGAACGAGATCTTGTCGTTGGCGAAGGCGCGCTCGGCCATGATCCGGCTGGCCCGAAGCTCGTCGCGGCGGTGGATGACCGTCACGGACTTGGCGAAGCGGGTGAGGAAGAGGGCTTCCTCCATCGCGGTGTCGCCACCGCCGACCACGGCGATGTCCTGGTCCCGGAAGAAGAACCCGTCACAGGTGGCGCACCAGGAGGTTCCCCGACCGGAGAGTTCCTTCTCACCGGGCACTCCCAGCTCGCGGTAGCCAGAACCGGTGGCCAAGATGACGGTGTGCGCGAGGAAGGTCTCGCCGCCGGCCGTGACCTCCTTGACCGGCTTGGTCAGTTCCACCGCGGTGACGTCCTCGGGGACCAGCTCGGCGCCGAAGCGCTCGGCCTGCTTGCGCATGTTGTCCATGAGGTCGGGGCCCATGACCCCATCCGGGAAACCGGGGAAGTTCTCCACGTCGGTGGTGTTCATCAGAGCACCACCGGCGGTGATGGACCCTTCGAAGATCAGCGGCTTCAGTTCCGCGCGGGCGGCGTAGACAGCGGCGGTGTACCCCGCCGGTCCGGAACCGATGATGATGACATTGCGGACGTCACTCACGCTCGTAGGCCCTTCACACAGTCGCTGTCCTGGCCACGGTGGCGTGACCGGAGGGAAGTTGGTTAGCACAACCGATGGTAGGTGCACGGCATTCCCTCCGGGGCGTTCCCCCAGATGGAGCAGGTGGGACGGGGGTCTCACCCGGCCTTTCCCCGGTCCTGCGTGAGCCGACGGACGGCCAAGGCCAGAGCGCCGGCGACGGCTCCCCAGAGCGCGTTCGTCACCAGGACCGCCACCATCGCGAGCGGGTCGGTGATCGGACCCTGGGTCTCTCCCAAAAGGAGAGGGGACAGCGCCGCGCTCACCACGATAGCGAGGATCCCGTAGGTCAGACCCGCGCAGACGAGGGTGAGGAACGGGCGGGGTGCCCGTGAAACGAGCACAGCCAGGATCCAGACCACGGTGATCAGCAGAGTCGCTCCCAGCTGTGCCCAGGGCGCACCGATCATGTCCGTGATTCCGGTGGCGTTCATCAGGGGACGTAGCAGGGCGAGCGTGCCCAGCGCGAGGGCCAGAGGCCACGAGACGCTCCGTGGGCCGGCGGTGGTCGGAGTCGAGGGCCCTCCCGGGTGACCGTGGGTGCGGTCGCGTGGAGTGCCTGGATCATGGTTCATGATCTCCCCTCGTGATTTCGGCGCGGTGCTCGCTTTACCGCAATGGCGGTGTCGACCCTTCGAACCATAGGGGCGTGCGGTCTCCGCGGGCATCCGTCGTCGGTCTCCTCCCGGTACGTCGAAACGCGTACCGACGCGCGTCCGTGGTCTCAGGGCTCCTGGGCTCCGCCTCCGTAGACTCGGCCCATGTCGGAGCACCCCACACGTCAGGCCATCGTCGTCGACGCGTTGTTCGGATTCGCCGTCTTCGCGGTGGTGGCGATCGCGGTCGGCGCGGACGTCGGAGACCAGGGGAATCAGGCGTTGGGATACGGGATGGCTCTCCTGCTCGGCGGCCTCATGCTGCTGCGTCGGTACCGGCCCGTCCTCGTCCTCGTGACCACCTCGGTTCTGGTCATCGCCCACCATGCCGTCGATCTGCCCACCATCGGTCTCGCGGTCCCTCTGGCCGGGGCCCTGTACTCGGCCGCAGAGGCCGGTCGGGCCCGATGGGCGCTCGGGAGCGCGGTGGTGCTCATCGCCATCTCCACCCTGGCCCGACTCTCCCAGGGGCAGGACCCCGCTTACCTTCTCGGGTTCGAGCTGGCCTCCACGGTCGCGGTCATGGGTGCGGCGATCGCTCTGGGGGATGGCACGAGACAACGTCGTGAAGGCTTTCGGCAACGAGAACGGATCGCGGTATTGGCCACCCAGGCTCGAGACGCGGAGGCCGCCGAGCGGATGGCTCGGGAACGGACCCGGATCGCCAGGGATCTGCATGACGCGGTGGGGCACCACCTTTCGGTGGTCTCCCTGCACGCGGCGGTCGCCACCGAGGCATTGGAGGAGGACGGCCCGGATCTGACGGTGGTGCGGGCGGAACTGGCCCACGTGACCCAGGCGTCCAGAGAGGGGTTGCGTGATCTGCGCGCCACGGTAAGGGCACTGCGTGAACCGGGGAACGGAGTCGAACGGGTCGCGGGTCTGACCCACCTGGACGACCTGGTGGATTCGGTGCGAGCCGCCGGACTCGACGTGGAGGTGACCGGTGTGGTGGGGGAGGAGCTCACCGGCCTGGTCGACGCGATCGCCTACCGGGTGGTCCAGGAGGCACTCACCAATACGCTTCGGCACGCATACGCCCGCCATGCCGAGGTGTCGCTGAGGCGATCGGGGGAGGAACTCGTCGTCACGGTCACCGACGACGGACGGAACGAGGATGCTCCATTGCCAGAGGGTAGCGGTCTGACGGGTATGCGGGAGAGGGTACGGATGGTACAGGGAACCTTGGAGGCCGGCCCGATCCCCGGCGGAGGATTCCGGGTACGGGCCCGGTTGCCGCTCGGAGGTGGAGTGTGATCCGAGTGATGTTGGCCGACGACCAGACGTTGGTCCGCGCCGGAGTGCGCTCGTTGTTGGAGCGTGACGGTGACATCGAGGTGGTATCGGAGGTCTCCGACGGGCGTGAGGCTTTGGTGGGACTCGACCGCTTCCGCCCGGACGTGGTGCTGCTGGACCTGCAGATGCCCGTGATGGACGGGCTCGGGGTGCTGCGGGAGTTGGAACGTCTACGTGTCGACACACCGGATCGCCGTCATGTCGACACCCGGGTGATCGTGCTCACCACCTTCGGGGAGGACGAAAACGTCTTCGGCGCTCTTCGCCTGGGCGCGGCGGGGTTCCTGCTCAAGGACGCGGACCCCCGGGAATTGCGTGAGGCGGTCCGGACGGTGGCGGCGGGTGACGCCCTATTGTCGCCGGGGGTCACCCGCAGGGTCATCGAACGTCTGGCGCGGGTGGAACCACCCCCGGAAGCGGGGGAACGTCTGGCCGGGATCACCGAGCGCGAGCGTGAGGTCCTGGCTCTGGTCGGTCGGGGGAGATCCAATCACGAGATCGGTGCCGAACTGCACCTGAGCCCGTCCACCGCCCGCACCCACGTGGGCAGGTTGCTGAACAAGCTCAGGGTCCGGGACCGGGTGGGCCTCGTCGTGGTCGCCTACGAGAGCGGCCTGGTCCGCCCCGGGGACAGTGCTTCGGCGACATCACGGGCCCGGACCGCTCCAGGGGAGTAGGACCGGAGCCCATGGGCCACGAAGAACGTGGTCTAGAGGCTCTCCTTGGCGAGGACACTGGCGGTAACGTCACCACCGCGGGCACAGATCGGATCAAGGACCATCACGTCGGCGCCCGCATCATGCCGGGTGAACAGGACCCAGACACGTTCGGGACCCTCGGGGCCCTCCCAAAGGGCGTCGTCGACCAGGGTGACCCGAACACCCGTGGCCGCCTCCAAGCGGGTGACGCACTCCTGTGCACCATGGGGAGGTTCGGCGTCCTCTTGGGACTGGACACCCATGTCCCCCTCGCCCTCGGCGGCGTTCAGGGTCTTGGTGGCCTGTTCGGTGAGCGTGTCCTCGGTGTAGAGGGTGCCGCTTTCGAAACCCTCGGCGGCGTAGGACTGGGCGGTGTCCGGGAGGTTCTCCTCCGAGGACTCCTCCGACAGGGGAGCAGCGGCGCCCGTCTCGGACTGCCGGTCGGTCATCAGGCCGCCGATCACGGCCGTCCCTCCGCCGATCACGAACACCGCGACGGCGGCGACCATCATGAACCTGGTCAGGCCGAAACCACGCCGTTTGGCGGAGATGGGCGTGACGGAAGCGGAAGGAGCGGACTCCGATGGGACTCCGGGCCGGGATTTGCGCATCGGACCGTCGTCAGCGGAGCGTTCGGCCGAGGCTTCGGCGATCCGCCCGTCGAGAAGGTCGGCCACGTCCTGTGGTAGCGCGGGTGCCGGTACCTCGGCGAGCACACGTGTGACCCCGTTGAGCTCGCCGAGGGTGACCGCGCAGGGCACGCAGGTATCGATGTGGTCGGCGATCGAGCGTTCCTCGCCTGGCTCCAAAAGGCCCTCGGCGAAGAAGGCGAGTGCCTCCGCGTCCGGATGAGACGTCACGATGGGTTGGCACCTCCTCTCCCAGATGTGACGTCCGGGGGAGGCTGAGGGTTCCTGAGATGAGCCAAGGAGGGAAGAAGTTTGGCGCGACCTCGAGCACACCTGCTCTTGACCGTGCCCGAGGCCACTTCGAGGATCTCGGCGGCCTCGTCCACCCGGTAGCCGAGCATGTCCACGAGTGTCAGGGCCATACGCTGGTCCAACGGGAGCAGTTCGAGGGCGGCGTGCACGTCCAGGCGGGACTCGGTCTGGGAGGCGTGGTCGGGGGCTCCACCGATCCGACCGAGCCGTTCGTTGGAGATGACGTCGAGGGTCTCATCCTCGGTGGGGGTCGCCGGGCGCACCTTCCTGCGACGGAGTCGGTCATGGCAGGCGTTCACCACGATCCGGTGCAACCAGGTGGTGACCTGTGAGTCGCCACGGAAGCGATCGGCGGCGCGGAAGGCGGACAGGAAGGCGTCCTGGAGTGCGTCCGAGGCCTCTTCGGGATCGTTCATCATGCGAATGGCGACAGCCCACAGGCGCTCACGGTGTCGGCGAACCAGTACCGCGAACGCCTGTTCGTCACCCTGAGTGTGCCTCGACAACAGCTCCTTGTCAGGAAGCTCTTGGGCCGCGTCCATCAGCGCTGATCACATACTCCACAACTAGAGGATTGAGGACTAGAGTCCACGTACCTCGACCTCGTTGACGCTCCCACGGTAGCGCCCCTCTTGCGTCGGTAGCTCGGTGAACCAGATCAGGACGTACCGACCACTCGTGGCCTCGTCCAGTGTGAGCGTCTGCGCGCCGTTGACCGAACCCTCCCAGGCGACCGGAAGGTTGCCGTCGAGGGAGGCCTCATCCGTGACCGAGGAGTCGTCGCCGACGCGGACCTGCACACCGAAGTCCTGACCGGGGGTGGTCAGGTCGAGTTCGTGGATCTCCTTGGCCGATCCCAGGTCCAAGAGCAGGCCGACACCGCTCTTCTCGGTGCCCATCGGGTCGTTGTAACCCTCGGTGTTCCATTGGGTCTCGAGATCGCCGTCATGGGCGAGCCCTGATTTGTCGCCGTGCTCACTATGGTCACCGAAGGGGTCGAAACCGTCGGAACCGGTGATGTCGAGGACCTCGAGGTCGACGTTGTCGGTGACCTCTTCGGTGGCGTCGGCGCTGGGGTCGATCTCCTCTTCCGCGCCGGAACGAAGGCTGTTACCGAGTGTCCAGGCTCCGACGACCACACCGGCGAACAGGAGGAGGGCGCCGGCACCGATGAGCAGGCGCTTGGCCGACATGCCCCGGTCACGGGAGTCGCGCTGCTCCGTCCGGGAGGGTCCGGAGCGTGCACCGCTCGAACGAACGGATGAGGCGCCGTTACGATGGCTGCGCCTGGGACCGGTGGCTGTGTCGAATTCGCCGGTGCGGCGGGAGGTGCCCGGTTCGGGCAATGGGGCCGCCTCCGTGGGGGCGACGGGCAACGGAATGAGCCGAGGGACCTCGGCCAGTGCGGCGCAGAATTCGCTGGGGCTGGAAATGGGGGGTCCAGGCACCATCTGGCCGGCCAACTGTGGCAGGGCGGCGCGGGCGGTGATGGTGGCCAGTTGCTCGCTGATGCCCTGGCGCAGTTGCCCTGGCGGGTAGGGCCCCATGGGCCCTTGGGGCGCTCCGGGCAGGCCGCTCTGCGGTCCGGTGGGCCAGTAACCGGTGAGGGCCGCGTAGAGCAGGTTGCCCAGGCCTTGGGCATCGACGGCCGCGGGTTGGGCGACGTTGCTGCCCAGCAGCGCGGCGTCCACCCCGATGCCGGTGACCTTGACCGCCCCGCCACTACTCCACATGAGTTTGCCGGGGGACAAGCACAAATGGTGGAGACCGCCGGCATGGGCGGCGGCGATGGCTTCGGCGGCTTCGGCGACCAGGCCCGCCGCACGCTCGGGTGCCATGGGGCCCTGTTCTCGGAGCAGTTCGGCCAAGGAAGAGCCGACGACCCACTCCTCGACCACGTAGGGGGTGGGCGAGGAGTCATCGGCGTCGAAGACCTGGGTGACGCGGGCGTCGGGCACACGGCTGGTGGCCCGGGCCGCGCGTACGACCTCGGAGGTTCGGGGGAACCCTTCGGCGAAGGTCCAGACGGCGACCGGACGTGCGAGCGTCTCATCGGTGGCCTTCCACCGGGTCGCGCCACCGGTTTCGCTGACCACGTGGTCGAGTCGGTAGCGGTTGGCCAGCTTCGCCCCGGGTTCGATCAGGAAGGTGCTCATGATGGGAGTGACGGGTACCAGTGCCGCTGAATCGCGTGGATCCCGTACGGACGCACGTGAGGGGAGCGGCACTGTCTGCTGTCCCCAGCCTCCCTTCGGGCAGCTCGGATGAACGATGCTCTGGTGGTAAAGCGGTGTCTGTCCATGCTAGGACGCCTGAACAGCCTCTTTGGAGGACATTGACTACTCATGTACCTTCCGGGGCTTATCCGTGTCCGACCGCACAACACCATCCATTCCAGGTGATCAGCGGCGTCGCAGTCGGGATTTGAGCAAATCGAGGAATGTTGTGACTTCTGTCACATTGAGGATCTTGGCGGCAACCACGAACAGTACGGCACCCACCAGACCCCCGGCCACCATCGAGGCGAGGCCGGGCCACAGATCACCGGGCAGACCACGGAAGACGAAGATCATCAGGGCGCCGAACAGGGCGGCGGGCACGGTGGCCACGTGCAGTTTGACCAGAGTGATCGCGGTTCGACGTCCATCCAGCCCATTGAGCCTTCTGTTGAGGATGCACCACATGATCACCGAACCCACGACGTAGTACAGGCCATAGGGGACCGGCAGCCAGACCACGATGTGCTGGGGCGAGTCGGCGAACACGAACAGCAGGCCGATCGCGGTGACGGCGTGGGCGATCTCGGAGGGGATCGCCACCAAGGCGGGCGTACGTGTGTCGCCCAGCGCGTAGAACACGCGCATCTGCAACTGGAACAGGGTGAAGGGGATCAGCATCAGGCAGAACACCATGAGGATCCGGCCGATGGCCGCCGCGTCCTGGGCGGTGGTGCTGCCCTGCGCGTAGATCATCACGCAGAAGGGGATGGCGAAGACGATCATCGCCACCGAGATCGGCACGATCAGCACGGAGGAGAGGCGGAACCCTCGGGAGAAGTCGCTGCGAACCTGGTCCTTGCGCCCCGCGGCCACGTGTTCACTCATCCGGGGCAGCAATGCCGTGATCACCGAGACCGCGATGATCGCGTACGGCAATTGGAACAGCATCGAGGCGAACTTGTAGGCCGCGATACCCGCACCCGCCTCGAACCCCAGTTGCGCGGACATCGCGCCGGCGCGGGTGGCGACGTTGGTGGAGACGAGCGCGCCCACCTGTGCGACCACGATGTAGAGCATCATCCAGGAGGCCGCGCCCGCGGCCTCGCCCAGACCCGAACCGCGCAGGTCCAGACGGGGACGCCAGCGAAAGCCCGCCGCGGCCAGGGCCCACACGAGCACCGCGGCCTGCACGACCTGACCCAACCCGGTTCCCAGACCCAGCAGCGCCAGTTCGCCCTGGGTCACCGTCTCCGGGGTCCGACCCGGGCCGGCGATGTTCAGGAACCACAGGCAGACGCCGATGATCACGAGGTTGTTCAGCACCGGTGCCCACATGGGGGCACCGAACTTGTTACGCGCGTTCAGCATCGCGCTGGCCAGACCGCTGGCGCCGATGAAGAAGATCTGTAGCACCAGGTATCGGGCCAAGACCACCGAGACGTCGTACTGCGCTCCGCTGAACCCGCCCGCGTAGATCCGGATGAACCACTCCGCGATCAGCACCGACCCCAGGGTCAAGGCGAACAGCGAGAGCAGCATCAACGTGACCAGTCGCTGCTCGGTCCCGTCACCACCGTCGGAGTCCAGCTTGCGTCGCTTGACCAGGAACGGTACGAACACACTGGCCAACAACCCGCCGATCAGCAGGTCGTAGATCATGTACGGGACCATGCCCGCGGTCTGGTAGGCGTCGCCCAGCAATTGGGTACCGATCGCCGCGGCCAGGACGATGGTCCGAACGAACCCGGTCACCCGGGAGGCGATCGTGCCGACCGCCATGATCGCGGTCGACTTGGCGATGTTGCCCGGGCCGGTGTGTGTGGAACCACCGATCTCGTCGCCGTCCTCCAGACCGGCACGGTCCGCGGTGCCCACGTCACCGATGTCGCTCGGGTCCCGGAGGGTCTTCAACCCCGGCTCGGGCTCGGTCGTGGGTTCGACGCGCTCATAAGCGTCGAGCACGTCCTCCGGCATCACCATGTGGCGGCCTGGGGGCCGGCGCTCGGAGGGTTCCTCGGGTCCGTCTGGCGGATCGTCGGCGTACTGACGAGGGAGGTCACTGGACACCGTCGAGTGGTCCTTTTCTGGCTGGGACGGTTGGAGGGGCGCCGACGGGGCGGGGTCGGCGAAGATCGTCGGGAACCCTAACGACGCAGACGGCCGCGAATGAGTTCCGTGGCGGCGCTCAACTCGGGAACACGCAACACACGTGCCGACACGAGGAAGAGCAAGGCCCCGATCGCGCAACCGACGACGGGTGCGCCGACGTGGGTGACCGGACCGGAGCCGACGTAGGTGTCGAAGAGCCAGAGCACACCGAAGCCGGCCGCGATGCTGGGAACGGCGGCCAGGTGCAGCCGCGACAATGTGCCGACGGCGTGCTTTCCGTCAAGTCCTCCGATCCGTCGGCTGAGGATCTGACCGGCGATGATCAGCCCGGACAGGAACGAGAACATGAAGCCCGCGGCCACACCGACGACCACCTTGTCGGGCGGCAGCAGGAAGTAGGCCAGCGCGGCCAGAGCGCTGTGAACGGCGAGGTTGGCGACCCCGATCAGGGCCGGGGTCTTCGTGTCCCCCAGGGCGAAGAACACGCGCAGCATCAGCTGGAAGATGGTGAACGGCACCAGACCGAGCGACATCACCGTGAGGATCTGGCCGATCGCGGCCGCGTCGGCCACCGAGACCGACCCTCGGGCGAAGGCCAGGATCGACAGCGGTCCGGCGAAGAGGGCGACCGCGAAGGCCGTCGGTACCAACACGAACGCGGAGATCCGCAGGGTCCGGGAGAAGTCCGAGCGGACCGCGTCCCAGTTCCGGTCGTCGGCGTGCGCGCTCATCCGGGGGAGGAGCACGGTGATCAGGGAGACCGCGATGATCGCGTACGGCAACTGGAAGAGCTGGTACGCCAGGTTGTAGGCACTGATACCCGCACCCACGTCCAGGCCCTGCTCGATGCTCGCGACGTTGGCCGCGTTGGCGATGTTGGTGGTGATCCACAATCCGGCCTGGGTGAGCAGGGTGTAGAGCATCATCCATCCGGCGGAGCGCAGTGCCTCGCCGAGCCCCGAACCGCGCAGGTCCAGACGGGGGCGCCAGCGGTAGCCGGTGCGGGTCAAAGCGATGAACAGCACCAGGGCCTGCAGTGCCATACCGGCGGCGGTTCCCGCGCCCAACAAGGTGAGTTCGGTGTTCGTGACCGTCTCGGGGGTCTTTCCGGGACCCGCCATGATCAGGAACATCGCGGCCACGGCCATGATGACGACGTTGTTCAACACCGGTGCCCACACCGCGGCACCGAACTTCCCCCGGGTGTTGAGCATGGCACTGAGCAGACCGCTCAGTCCCACGAAGAAGATCTGTGACAGCAGAAAACGGGCCAGGTAGACCGACGTCTCGAACTGCACCGGGGTGAACCGGGATCCGTACAGCCAGATCAGGGCTTCGGCGGCCAGGATCGCGACCGTGGTCACCACCAGCAGAGCCAGCACCATGGAGGTGAACAGACGGTCTTCCGTGGCCTTGCCACCGTCCAGGTCGTTCTTGCGCCGCTTGACCAGGAACGGGATGACCACGGAGGCCATCAGGCCCCCGATGAGGAGATCGTTCAGGATGAAGGGGATCGTGTGCGCGGTGTGGTAGGCGTCACCGAGCAGATGGGTGCCGATGGCGGCGGCCAGCACGATGGTGCGCGCGAACCCGGTCAGTCGGGAGGCCATGGTGCCCACGGCCATGATCGCGCTGGAGCGCATCATGCCCCCGGACGCCGTGCCCGCTTGCCTGTCCTGCGCGCCGGACCCTGGCGGAACCTCGGTGGTCCGCTCATGGCCCACCACCGCGCCCTCGTGCTCACCACCGGGGGCGGTGCCGTGCGGCCCGGTGGTGGGCGAGGGGAGTTCACCCTCCTCGTAGGAGGAGGTCGGACCCGTGTAGGGGCGGATCGGGTCCTCACCGGGGAGTGGTCCCTCGGGTGACCGTTTGCTGTGTCGAGGCGTGTAACGAGGAGGTTGTTCGCCGCCGTTAGGGGATTCGGTGACCACCGTGGATCAGGGTTCCTTTCATCGGAAGGTTCGTGTCGCGGCTCCGGACGCGGGCACGCGGAGCAAGGTGCGGGACCGGGGCGGAGGCCAGAGGTGGGCCTGTGGTCGGGTCGGGGTGTCGACACGTCCGCCCCGTCACCTCGTCGACCCGGCCGCCCGGTTCATGTTCGGGCTCCGCCTTCGTCCAACCGGTCGTCGGTGGATTCGGGATCTTCGACGTCCGGCTCCTGAACCCCTCCGGCCCGGGGTCCCTCGGCCGGAGGTTCTTCGGTCGGGGATTCCTCGGTCGGAGGTTCTTCGGTCCGAGCCTTGGTCGCCTGTCGACGGGCCCACTTGCGCAGGGCTCGGGGGGCCAGGGCGGCGATCAGGATCAACAGGCCGATCCCACTGATGAGCAGTGCTTGTGTCCCCAGACCAGTGGCGTTCACCTGGATCAGCGTGTCTTGAGGGCTGATCGGTTCACCGTCGGCGTTCTGCAGGCTCACGTGGACCGTGGTGCTGCCGTTGATCCGTGCGGAGAGCGGAACGTAGACGGTCGTCTTGGCGCCGGGGTCGATCTCGAAGGAGGACGTGTAGTCGCCGACGCTGAGCCGTTCGGAGTTCTCCGAATAGATCGACAGGTGGACGTAGACCGTCTCATCCTCCAGGTCGTTGGCCACCAGGACGCCGGTGATGCCCGTGCTGCTCGCCAACGTGACCGGTTCGCCCGGAATGATGCGTACGTCCTCCATGCGGCTCTGTACGCTCTGGCTGATCAGTGCACGTGTCGAGCCGGCCAGGACCTCGCGGTCACGCCAGTACACCGACTCCAAGCGAACGATGGCGGAGCGGAAGGGATCACTGTCACCCACCAGGATGCTGTTGAACAGACGCACGTCCCGGCGCACGTCCTCGACGTGTCCGAGGTAGGTGGAGCTCAACTCCTCATCGTAGGCGCGCTCCGGGTAGGACAGCTCCTCCCGGTTCTCCTCACGTTCGCCCGGTTCGGCCGGTTCCACCTGGTCCAACCGCTCGGCCGACAGCCAGGGCAGCCCCTCGGTGGCTTCCAGGACCCCGCTGGCGAACTCCTGCCCGGGGTCCCAATCCGAAGCCGGAGCGGCCACGAGGACGCGATCGTCCCCGGCGTTCTCCGTGGCGATCATCGCGGTCTCCGCGGCGAACCGCTGGAGGGCCAGGGTGGACTCACCGGGACCGTGCGAGGGCATGGACAGGACCTTGGTCAGACCATCATCCGCGACCAAGGCGAAGGGCTCCTCGTCCACGTCCTCCTCAAAGGGCAATGGGGCCTGGGCCGTCGGCGTGGTGGAGAGTCGGGAGGCCGCCGGCATGGCCGACTCACGCAGGAGGAAACGGTGCGCGCCGTGTTCACTGAACAGTGCCTGGACGTTCTCGTCCATCAGGCCTCGGGCCGGGACCGCGAAATCACCGTCGGCTTCCAGGTCCAGGGAGCGTCGCACCGCGTCCCGAGCCAGGCGTAGGGAGGCGTTGGCGTCGGCGTTCATGTCGTTGCGCAGCAGGGCCGCCAGGTCGGCGCCGGCGTACGGGGTGGCCACGACCGTATCGGCGGGCAAGAACCGGCGNGCGGGGGCACCGTAACGGATCAGGTCGGTTCCGGCCGGGGCCTCCATCGGCCCCTCCAGGACCTCGTGTTCCTCGGCGGCCATCCGGCGGATGTCGTCCAAGGTCCCGGGGTCGACCGCCCAGGTCACGGGCACCCCCTCGGTACGAGTGGGGGCTTCCTCGTCCTCCTCGACGTCGTTTCCGTCCTCGGTGGCCTCGTCCTCGGGTGTTGCTTCCGGGGGCGGGGGCGATGTCTCCACCGGCCCCTCCTCGGCTTCCTCGACGGGGGACTCCGCTTCGGTGGGGGACTCCTCGGTTTCAGGGGATTCGGGGTCCGGAGAAGCCTCCGTGGTGTCCAGTCCGAGTTCCTCGACGAGGTCCTCGTCCTCGTCGAGGTCGAAGGAGAGCGGAACCTGGGCTCCGGCGGCCAAGAGACGGCCGAGGCGCCCTTCCAAGGTCACGGCGTCGTGGAGGTCTTCACTCAGGAAGGTGTCGTCATCGGCACGTTCGGGAGCGTTCATCAACGGCCAGACCCAGGCCAGATCCAAGGCGGTGACGTCCTCGTCCCCGACATAGGGAAGAAAGGTGTACTGAGCACCCAGCCGGTCGCCCTCACCGTCCAGCGCCTCCACCACCATGGGATAGACACCGTTGGATCTCAGCCCAAGGTCCTCCACCGGGGTGCTGAGCGAGTACTCCAGGGAACCCTCGGGGCCCAGCCGCCCCTCGAACTCCTCCTCGGGTCCCTGGGCATTGGGCTGCCAGCCTTCTCCCGTGGCGAATTCGTCGAGTTCCTCACGCGATGTGAAGGAATGCCTGGAGTAACGGATCCGGACGGTGACGTCCTCGACCGGACCATCGGTGGTGTTGATCACCTCACCCGCGACCCGCAGGGTACTGTCCTCCTCGATGGCGTCCGGGGAGATCCGGTGCACGACGACCGGGTGCGCCGGCTCCTCGTTCTCGGGTTCCGCGAAGGCGGGCGAGAGCGTGGCCGGTATCGGAAGCAGCACGGCGGTCATGGCCATGACCGCGGCCGCGGAAGCAGTTCGACGCAACGCTTGACCGGTTTCCTGAATTCGGGGCCAGGTGTCCGTCCCACCGCGGATGTGGAAAGACGGGGCGGGGCGGATCGGGACGCCCGCGCGGCGCGCTCGGCGTGAAGCGGGGCCGGTGGCCTCGGCTCGACCTGACGAGCCGCCCCTTCACCTGAAGATACCGCCTTCACCGAACCCGGGTTCTGATGTGGCCCCTACCATGGCGCGTTGTGAAGACGGCTCCTCACCCGGTCCGGGGCGCCTGTCAGGGCCGATCGGGCGCGTGCCGGCGATTCGCGATTTTCCCGTGTGGACACTTAATCTGCCTGTTGTGCCCAACACAGAGTTTTCGAGTGAGAACGACGCCGCCCGTGACCAGGTCACCGGAGGGAGCGCCGCCGCGATCGCGCCGACCGGCCGACAGCGGGCGGCGATCACCGCGTTGATCGATTCGATCCAACCGGTCGCGGAGGAGCTCGGCGATCGGTTCGCCGCGCACGATCAACAACTCGCCATCGTCGGCGGGCCGGTGCGCGATGCTCTGCTCGGGCGGATCTCCAACGACGTGGACCTGACCACCGACGCCGTCCCCCAGCGAATTCTGGAGCTGGTCGACGGTTGGGCGGACTCGGTGTGGACCGTCGGCATCGAATTCGGCACGGTGGGCTTGCGTAAGCGAGGGCTGCAACTGGAGATCACCACCTACCGCAGCGAAGCCTACTCACCCAAGTCCCGTAAGCCCGAGGTGTCCTACGGTACCGACCTTCACGACGACCTATCACGTCGTGACTTCACGGTGAACGCGATGGCGGTGCACCTGCCGAGTCAGGAGTTCGTGGATCCCTTCGGTGGTCTGGCCGACCTGCGCGCCAAGCTGCTGCGAACGCCGGGGCGTCCGGAGGACTCCTTCAACGACGATCCGCTGCGCATCATGCGCGCGGTCCGTTTCGCCGCCCAGCTCGGTTTCAGCCTCGCCCCGGAGGTCGCCGAGGCCGCCCGGAACATGGCCGACCGACTCACCATCGTCTCCGCCGAACGCGTTCGGGACGAGCTCACCAAGCTCATGCTCAGTCCGGACCCGCGTCGGGGCATCGAGTTGATGGTGGATCTGGGGATCGCCGACCACGTTCTGCCCGAGATCCCCAGGATGCGTCTGGAGATCGACGAGCATCACCGACACAAGGACGTCTACGAGCACTCGCTCACCGTCCTGGACCAGGCCATGGAGTTGGAGCGTTCGCGTGGGCACGAACCCGACCTGGTGTTGCGTCTGGCCGCGCTGTTGCACGACATCGGCAAGCCCAAGACCCGTGCCTTCGAGGGCGGTAACCGGGTGACCTTCCACCACCACGAGGTGGTGGGTGCCTCCATGAGCCGCAAGCGGCTCACCGCGCTGCGCTTTCCCAAGGACGTCATCACCCAGGTCTCCCACCTGGTCGCGCTGCATCTGCGTTTCCACGGTTATGGCAAGGGGGAGTGGACCGATTCGGCGGTACGGCGCTACGCCCGGGACGCCGGTGCCCAGCTGGAGCAGTTGCACATCCTCACCCGCGCCGACTGCACGACCCGCAACCGCCGCAAGGCGGCCGCGCTCGCGCGTTCCTACGACGACATCGAACGAAGGATCGACAAGCTCGCCGAGCAGGAGGAGTTGGACCGAATCCGCCCGGACCTGAACGGTAACGAGATCCAAGAGGTCTTGGGGGTGGGACCCGGACCACTGGTGGGCAAGGCCTACCGGTTCCTTCTGGAATTGCGCTTGGAGCACGGGCCCATGGACAAGGAGACGGCTGCCGAGAAGCTCCGTTCGTGGGCGGCCGAACACCTGGAGTGACCGGTGCCCATGACGGTGTCTCCTCGTCGAGTGGTCCCTCCACGGACTCCTACGTCAAGTGATTCTTTGATCACTCATGGATGAATCGACGTGTCGACTCCGGGCGAACCAGGCCGAACTCATCAGTAGGAAGACCACCACCATCGCCGAGATCACCGGAGCACTCACCCCGGACTGCGGAACCAGTCCCGCGGTCAACGCCGCGCCCAACACGAACGTGGCGTTGAACAGCACGTCGTAGACGGAGAAGACCCGTCCTCGGAACGCGTCGTCGACATGCCGTTGGACCAACGTGTCAACGGTGACCTTCACGCCTTGGGAAACGAAGCCCAGGACGAAGGCGGCCACTGGGAACAAGGTGGCGGAGAAGGGCAGTCCGAAGGCCAGCAGGGCGACCGCAGCCGACGCGAGCAGCGAGGCGATCCAGAGATCGTCTCCGATTCTCTCGGTGGCCCATGGGGTGGCCACGGCTCCCAGGAAGAACCCGAGCGCGAGTAGGCCGGCGGCCATGGAGAAACCGGCCATGCCGGCGATCCCACCATCGGTGAAGGTGTTGTTGTACAGCAGCAGCGTGATCAGAGTGGAGATCCCGAACAGGACCCGGTGGCCGCCGATGGTGAGCAGCGCGTCGCGGGCGGGCGCCCGGTCCCGAACATGGCGGATACCGGAGGCCATGCCGAGCACCACATTGCGCAGAGCGGCACGAACTTCCTCGGTTTCCTCCTCCAGGTGCGGGCCCAGTTCCCGATACCGCAGGGTGAGGGAGACCAGGGCCGCTCCCGCGAAGCCCAAGGCGGCCACGAACAGGATCATTCCGGTACCCAGGGCCTGTTCGCCGCCGATCATCCCGATGGCCAGACCGAGCCCGGTGCCCAGCGAACTGGCGACCGTGCCGCAAGTAGGGGTGACGGCGTTGGCCATCATCAGTTTGTCTCGGGGCACCACATACGGCAGGCCGGCCGAGAGCCCGGACAGGAAGAAGCGGTTGATGCTCAGCACCAGGAGGGCGGCGACGAAGAACGCCGGCCCTTCGTCACCGGCGACCAGGATCGCGGTCACGACGGCCAAGAGGGCCTTGACCAACGAGGACAGCAGCAGGACCTGGCGGCGGGGCCAGCGGTCGATGAGGACCCCGGCGAACGGTGCGACCAGGGAAAAGGGCAGGAGCAGCACGGCGAAGGCCGCTGCGACCTCTCCGGCCCCGGTGTGCTGTTCGGGGTTGAAGAAGACGAATCCGGCCAGCCCGGCCTGGTAGATCCCGTCGGAGAACTGCGAGACGAGTCGGGTACCGAACAGCCGACGGAACCTGGATCCTTGGAGGACCACGCGCAGATCGCCGAAGAAGGACACGCCCTCAGGGTAGAGCGTGTTCGGGGCGGGGAGCGTGCCCGGGGCCGGTGGCCCCGGGCCGGGAGACTATTCGTCGCCGACGATGAAGCGCTCGACGGCGTCGTGCGCCTCGGTGTCGCTGTACTGCTCGGGCGGCGACTTCATGAAGTAGGAGGACGAGGCCAAGAGGGGACCGCCGATGCCGCGGTCCTTGGCGATCTTCGCGGCGCGCACCGCGTCGATGATGATGCCCGCGGAGTTGGGGGAATCCCACACCTCGAGCTTGTACTCCAGGTTCAGCGGGACGTCACCGAAGGCGCGGCCTTCCAAACGGATGTAGGCCCACTTGCGGTCATCCAGCCACGGCACGTGGTCCGAGGGGCCGATGTGGACCGCACCGGCGTTGAGTTCGTGGGGGATCTGTGAGGTGACCGATTGGGTCTTGGAGATCTTCTTGGACTCCAGGCGTTCGCGCTCCAACATGTTCTTGAAGTCCATGTTGCCGCCGAAGTTCAGTTGGTAGGTGCGGTCCACGACCACGCCTCGGTCCTCGAAGAGCTTGGACAGTACCCGGTGGGTGATGGTGGCGCCGATCTGCGACTTGATGTCGTCGCCGATGATCGGGACACCGGCCTTGGTGAACTTCTCGGCCCACTCGGGATCGGAGGCGATGAACACCGGAAGGGCGTTGACGAAGGCCACACCGGCGTCGATGGCGCACTGGGCGTAGAACTTGTCGGCTTCCTCGGAACCCACCGGCAGGTAGGAGACGAGGACGTCCGCTTTGCTGGCCTTGAGCGCGGCGACCACGTCCACAGCGTCCTCTGAGGACTCTTGGACCATCTCGCGGTAGTACTTGCCCAGACCGTCGTAGGTGGGGCCGCGCATGACGGTCACACCGGTCGGCGGCACGTCACAGATCTTGACGGTGTTGTTCTCGCTCGCGACGATGGCGTCGGCGAGGTCGTGGCCGACCTTCTTGGCGTCCACGTCGAAAGCGGCGACGAACTCGATGTCACGCACGTGGTACGGGCCGAACCGGACATGCATCAGGCCGGGGACCCGGGACTCCGGGTCGGCGTCCTTGTAGTAGTGCACGCCCTGGACGAGCGACGCCGCACAGTTGCCGACGCCCACGACGGCTACACGTACCGAACCCATTGGTCCTTGCTCCTTCTTCTTCGCGAACATGGATTCCACAGCGCACGGCGACGGGCCCGCGCCGACGGCGGATCGGGGCTCGTCATCCTGCGTTCGTATTCCGTATGTGGTCAGCAGCGCGCACGGCGGTTCTGTTCCCCCTTGGACCGTCGGCTACAGGGGGAGAACTGTGCATGTCTGGCTGGTTTGTTCTGCTATGACTCTATCGCCGGTTGCCCTGTGGAAACGCAAGCCGAGGTGGGCCTCCGCGTGCGCCGTGGCGCAGGATGATGAAGGAACACTCATTCTCCCCGGAGATCGACGTGGGTATTCCTACGGCCCCTCCCATCTGGGACGACATCCAGGCGTGTGGCTTGTGGGTGATTGCCATCACATCGAAATCGTCGGAAGTGTCACCTTCCTGAACTGGGAGAACGGGCCGTACCTCGACACATGGTGACGATCCTCGTAAAGCACGCGATACCCTCGCGCGTGGGTTGTGCTATACCGTTCGATCGCTCTAACGTGACCCTTGATTTGCGTGTGCGGCCGGTAGGAGCCCCGGACGAAGCCACCGCCGCGGCGGCGTTCACGTCGGTTCGGAGCACCGATGTCAAGGGGAAGCGCACCCGCAGGCCAACGACCAGGAGGAAGTAGCGGCCAACGTCTTCGCGACCTGTTGAAAACCTTCGACCACGGCTGAGCGTCCTTTTATCAAGCCTTGAACGACAGGCGACAGCGGTGGAAACGGCAGGGCCACCCA
>NZ_ANBD01000053.1 GCF_000341005.1 Nocardiopsis alkaliphila YIM 80379
CCTGAGACCGAAGGCGAGGGCGGCTTCTGGGGAAACGACGAGTCGGACCCCCCGCGTAGACCTCGCCGGCCCGAGTCCGACGCCCGTTCCGAGGGGCGTTCGCGTCCCGAGGGTGGTCGTCGGCGTCGGCCCGAAGGCGGTGAGCAGCCCCGTCGCCCGGAGGGTGGTCAGCGTCGCCGTCGTCCCGAGGATGGGGAACGCCCGCGCCGCCGCCCCGAGGATGGTGGCCCACGCCGCCGCCCCGAGGGCCCGAGTAACGGCGGGCGCCGCC
>NZ_ANBD01000054.1 GCF_000341005.1 Nocardiopsis alkaliphila YIM 80379
GTCGTCGTTCCCGTGCGGAGGAACCCGACGATCGTTCGTGGTTCAAGCGGTTCCTGGCCAAGGCATGGAAGCCGGCGCTGGCCTTTTGCGGTCTGATGATCATCGGTGGCGTGGCCGCCTTCGCGATCCTGTACGCCATGGCCCCCGACGAGGACGACCTGCAGGAGAACGCGGAGCAGACCGTCTCGGCCACCCAGATCTACTGGGCGGGTGAAGAGGGTGAGGAAGAACTCGCCCTCACCACCGGTGACGTCAAGCGTGTCGCCGTCACCCGGGAGGAGATCCCCGAACCCGTGGTCAACGGCGTGCTCGCGGCCGAGCAACGCACCTTCTACGAGGACCCGGGCATCAACATCATGGGTATCGGTCGCGCCCTGTTGTCCCGGGGTGAGGCCGGCGGTGGCTCGACCATCACCCAGCAGATGGCCCGTAACTACTACAGCGACCTCCAAGGCGAGGAACCGCTGACCCGCAAGATCCGCGAGATCTTCATCGCGATCAAGCTGAACCAGCAGCTGAGCCACGACGAGATCCTCACCACCTACCTCAACACGATCTACTTCGGCCGCGGCGCCTCCGGTATCGAGATGGCCGCCCAGGAGTACTTCGGCAAGAGCGTGAGCGAGCTGGACGAGGCCGAGGGCGCCTATCTGGGGCTGATCATCCAGATGCCCAGCAACTTCGAGAACCCCGAAGAGGGCTCCTGGACCGAGACCTACCTCAACGACGAGCGCTGGCCCTACGTCCAGAACCAGCTGGCCCAGATGTACGAGGAGACCGACGGGGAACGCGGTCTGCCCGAGGCAGAGGCCAAGGCTCTGGAGATCCCCGAGACCATCGAGTACAACCCGGAGGCGGCGGCCGACGACCCCAAGCTGGGATACGTCCGCCAGGCGGTGATCAACGAGGTCGAGCGGCGCTACGAGGGTTCCAACGTCACCGGCGCGGACATCGCGACCAAGGGTCTGACCATCAAGACCTCCTTGGACCCGGAACTGATGGTGGCGGCGGAGGAGGCCTTCAACGTCCTCCCCGAGGCGGCGGCCGAGGACACCATGCACGGGCTGACCGCGGTCGAACCGAGCACGGGGCGCATCATCGCCTTCAACGGTGGTCCCAACGTCGCCGAGGTCATCAACAACTCCCTGGTCCACCAGACCCAGGCGGGTTCGGCCTACAAGCCCTACGTACTGGCCCGTGCGCTGTCGGACGGTATCGGCCTGAACAGCCGGTTCAACGGTGACAGCGGTCTGGAGTTCCCCGGACTGGCCAGCCCGGTGATCAACTCCGGTGAGGTCGACTATGGCGATGTGGACCTCATCCAGTCCACCGCCGACTCGGTCAACACCAGCTTCGTGGACCTGGCGATCCGAGTCGGGGAGACCCGGGTCGACGAGCTCGCGGTCGAGATGGGCGTGCACCCGGACCGTCAGACCACCTCCACGGTCGGTCCGCTGATCGCTCTGGGCACCCACCAGGTGAACGCGCTCGACATGGCCAGCGGCTACGCCACCTTCGCCGCGAAGGGACGGCACTTCCCCGCCCACATGGTCACCGAGGTCCAGACCGCTGATGGTGAGGTGATCACCCCGGACGACGCGGAGCAGCTCGAGGCCGGGACGGAGGTCCTCAGTGAAGGGGTCGCCGCCGACGCCACCTACGCCATGCAGCAGGCCGTTCTGGAGGGGGGCGCCGGCAACGCCGCCTTGGCCGACGGCCGACCGGTGGCGGGTAAGACCGGTACCTCCTCCAACGCAGTCTCTGCCTGGTTCGTGGGTTACACGCCGCAGTTGTCGACCGCGGTGGGCCTGAGCCGGGCCCAGAGCGACCCCCTCGACTTCGGCCCCGCCTTCGGGGACGTCTACGGTGGCACCACCTCGGCGAAGGTCTGGAAGGCCTTCATGGAGATCGCCATGGAGGGCAAAGAACACCAGCAGTTCCCCGCCCCGCAGTGGGTCGGTGAGGACCAGAGCTTCCTGCCCACCCCCACTCCGAGTGAATCCCCGGAGGAAGAGGAGCCCACCGAGGAGCCCACCGAGGAGCCCACCGAGACCGAGTGTGATCCGCGTGACCCCAACTGTGAGCTGGAGGAGGAACCCGGCGACTGCCCGCCCTGGGACCCCGACTGCGACCGGGACGAGGAGAGCGAGCAGCCGGACGAGTGCGATCGTGACTTCTTCAGGCCGCCGCACTGCGACGACGAGGGCGAGCCGGAGCTTCCCGGTGGTCCTCCGACCGACGGCGACCAGCAGAACCAGGGCAACAACAACAGCTTGATCAGGCCCAGGGAGTGATACGGGGCTGAGCGGGTTGTGAGGCCGCGCCGGTTCGTGGGGCGGGTGCCGAAGGATTCATCCTCGGGCACCCGCCCCACTCGTGTGTTCGAGGTTGGAATCCGCCTGGTCGTCGTGCGTTCGGACCTCGCAGAAGCCAGCACCAGTGGTACCGGGCTGCTGGTAGCCTTGACTCCCGTATGGCTCAGAGCCCGTGTGGTGCACCCCGGTCCGACCGGGCCCCATGCCCCCCGGGCTCCTGCCCTCCTGCCATGGAGATTCCATGGCCGCAACAGTCCAGAGGAGGAACGTACGCCGATGCGTCGTTACGAAATCATGGTCATCCTCGACCCGAACCTCGACGAGCGCACCGTCGCTCCGTCGCTGGAGAACTTCCTGGGCGTCGTCCGCAACGACGGCGGCTCGGTCGAGAAGACGGAGATCTGGGGCAAGCGTCGTCTCGCCTACGAGATCGAGAAGAACTCCGAGGGCATCTACGCGGTCATCGACCTGACCGCCAAGCCCGAGACGGTCAAGGAGCTCGACCGTCAGCTCGGTCTCGCCGAGGCCGTGCTGCGCACCAAGGTTCTGCGTCCCGAGGTTCACTAGGCGCTCCGGTGCCCGACCCCCTGTTCCCCGTCGTTCGTTTTTGTCCTAGGTGACGAGGATGATGCGGGGACCAGGCGTAACCGCCTGATCCGAACTATCTCGAACGGGAGCCGATCCATGGCAGGCGAAACCCAGATCACGCTCGTCGGCAACCTCGTCGACGACCCTGAACTGCGCTTCACGAACAGTGGAGCCGCGGTCGCCAGCTTCCGTGTGGCCTCGACGCCCCGCACCTTCGACCGTCAGTCGGGGGAGTGGAAGGACGGCGAGTCCATGTTCCTCACCTGCAGTGTCTGGCGGCAGTACGCGGAGAACGTCGCGGAGAGCCTTCAGCGTGGTATGCGCGTCATCGTGCAGGGCCGCCTGAAGCAGCGCTCCTACGAGACCCGCGAGGGCGAGAAGCGCACCGTCTTCGAGATCGACGTCGAGGAGGTCGGCCCGGCCCTGCGTAGCGCCACCGCGAAGGTGACGAAGACGCAGCGTCAGGGTGGTGGCGGCTTCGGCGGTGGCGGCGGTTTCGGTGGCGGTCAGCCCCAACAGGGTGGCGGCTACGGGAACCAGGGCGGCGGTTTCGGCGGTCCGCAGGGCGGCCAGGGTGGTCGTAGC
This sequence comes from Nocardiopsis alkaliphila YIM 80379, assembly GCF_000341005.1. Classification (GTDB taxonomy): domain Bacteria; phylum Actinomycetota; class Actinomycetes; order Streptosporangiales; family Streptosporangiaceae; genus Nocardiopsis; species Nocardiopsis alkaliphila. The sequence continues at coordinate 3,489 of NZ_ANBD01000054.1, forward strand.
GGTCCTGGTGCCGAGGACCCCTGGGCGACCAACGGCGGTGGTGGCGGTTTCGGTGGTGGCGGCGGAGGTTTCTCCGACGAGCCCCCGTTCTAGCCGACGCCACACCCCATGTAACACCCGACACGGCGCCGAGAACGGCGCCGCGTCATCCCTTCAATGTCCCAGCCCATCCCCGGGAGGACCCCGGGGCTCTTGCGAAGGAGCACCACGATGGCTAAGCCGGCAGCGCGCAAGCCTAAGAAGAAGGTTTGCCTCTTCTGCCAGGAGAAGCAGTCCTACATCGACTACAAGGACACCACGCTTCTCCGTAAGTTCATCTCCGAGCGTGGCAAGATCCGTGCTCGTCGGGTGACCGGCAACTGCACCCAGCACCAGCGCGACGTCGCGACCGCGATCAAGAACGCGCGCGAGGTGGCCCTACTGCCCTACACCAGCACCGCTCGCTAGCGGCGATATCCGAGGGAGGTTTTTGTCGTGAAGCTGATTTTGACCCACGAGGTCAACGGTCTCGGAGCCCCCGGCGATGTCGTCGAGGTGAAGAACGGTTACGGTCGCAACTACCTGCTGCCCCGTGGGTTCGCCATTCGGTGGACTCGTGGTGGTCAGAAGCAGATCGACCTGATCCAGCGTGCCCGCAAGGCGCGTGACATCCGTACCTTGGACGAGGCCCAGCAGGTCGGCGGCCGGGTCAGCGCCCTGACCGTGCGGCTCAAGCAGCGCGCCGGCGAGGGTGGCCGTCTGTTCGGTTCGGTCACGCCCGGGGACATCGTCGAGGCCGTCAAGGCCGCTGGTGGTCCCGAGCTGGACAAGCGCCGGATCGAGATCAAGAACCCGATCAAGTCCGTCGGTGACCACAAGGTTCAGGTCCGCCTGCACCCCGAGGTCGTCTCGACGATCAAGCTGGAGGTCGTCGGTTCCTAGCCGACGCTCATCCGCGGTCCTGAGAACCCCGTCCCTTCTCAAGGGGCGGGGTTCTTGCTGTCCCATGAACACGCCGGAGCGGCGAAAAACACCCTTTGATTACCCTTTGTAATTTATCGTGTTCTCTGTGTCGCACCGCTTTCCGCGGAGCTCCGTACGGGGAGGACAGCATACCGATGTCCGTTGAGAGACGATCCGAGATCGAGCACCCCAGGGCGATGGACCGTAGGGCGATGTTGAGAGGGGCGGTGCTCGCCGCAGGGGGAGTGCTGCTCGGTGGCGCCCTGGGGGTTTCGTCCGGGGATCGGGCCTTGGCCTCCGCCATACCCAAGGTGTACACCAGGGCCGACTGGAAGGCGCGAGCGCCCAAGAGCCCGATCCAGGTCTTGGCCAAGGGGCCGACGCACATCGTCATCCATCACACCGCGACCGGCAACGTGTCCGACAGATCCACCGGTCACGCCGCCGCCCTGTCACGATCCATTCAGCGTTACCACATGGACAGCAACGGTTGGAGCGACACCGGCCAGCAGTTCACCATCAGCCGAGGCGGGCACATCATGGAGGGCCGCGATAGGTCCCTCCAGGCCACCGGGGAAGGTGGACACGTCTTGGGTGCGCACACCGCCGACCACAACGCGCACGCCATCGGTATCGAGAACGAGGGAACCTATAGTTCCGAGGATCCGCCCCAGGAGTTGATGTCCTCCCTGGTGCAGACTTGTGCGTGGCTGTGCCTGGTGTACCGACTGGATCCCCAGAAGGCGATCGTGGGCCACCGCGACTACAACGCCACCAACTGTCCGGGCGACAAGCTCTACTCGATGCTCCCGAAGCTCCGCGACAACGTGGGAGGCAGACTGCGTGACCAACTCAGCCACCTGAGCCACTTCGCCGGACGGGAACTCACCATCGAAGAACTGCCGAGCTACCCCGAGGTGCCCCGGGGCGAACGTGTCGCCACCTTCTACCACGGTCCTGCGGTCGGGGACCTGGACACGTCCGTGTGAGCGTGTTCGTTCTGGCCCTTCAGGGGCGGGTGGCGCCGGTGACGAGCCAGGCGGTACCTCGGGCCCGGAGCCCGAGGGTGAGGGCCCGAGCCAGGATCCACACGGAGAAGGCGAGCCAAAGCCCCACCAGTCCCCATACCTGGGACGCGGCCAGGTAGGGCAGGACCAAGGCGAACGGTAGGAAGGCCAGCATCGTCCACAGTGAGGCCCAGGCCAGGTAGCGCTGGTCCCCGGCACCCATGAGGACGCCGTCGAGCACCATGGTCACGCCGCTGAGCGGTTGTATCACCGCCACGACCACGAGTGAGGCCGTGATCAACACGGCCACCGTGGGATCCGAGGTGAAAGGCACGTGCGCCCACGGCAACACCAGGAACACCAGGAGCGTGAACACGGATCCGGCCAGCACCCCCCATTCGACCATGCGACGGGTGGCCTCCTTGGTACCACGAACATCTCCGGCACCCAGGTAACGGCCCACGATCGACTGGCCGGCGATGGCGATGGCGTCCATGGCGAACACCAACAGGGCCCAGATGTTGTGGCTCACCTGGTGTGCGGCGATCGATTCGTCGCCCAGACGCGCGGCCACCGCCGTGGTCACCAATGCCACGACTCGCATGGACACGCTGCGCAGGAACAGTGCGAACCCGGCCGAAGCGGAGGAACGCAGGCCGGCCACACTCGGTTTCAGGGAGACACCTTCACGACGGGCCGCGCGAGTGATGGTGGCCACGTACCAGAAGGCTCCGGCGCCCTGGGCGAGCACGGTCGACCAGGCCGAACCGGCGATGCCCCAGTCCAGGACCAGGACGAAGGTAGCGCACAACACCGCGTTGCCGATGTAGGAGGCGACCGCGACCACTAGCGGGGTGCGGGCATCCTGGAGGCCGCGCAAGACCCCGGTCCCGGCCATGATGATCAGTAGGAACGGGGTACTGAGCAGGCTGATTCGCAGGTAGGTGAGCGCGTAGGGGGCGACCTCCGGTGAGGCGCCGAGGAGGTCGATCATCCACGGGCCCAGCGGCCAGCCGATACCGATCGCGGCGATGCCCAGCAGGGACGCCAACCACAGACCGTCCACACCGTCGCGTACGCCGCCGGGGATGTCGTTCGCACCGAACTTGCGGGCCACCGCCGCGGTGGTTCCGTAGGCGAGGAAGATGCACACCGCGGCCAGGGTCAGTAGGACCTGCCCGGCGACTCCGAGTCCGCCGAGTGCCTGGGTCCCGAGGCTACCAACGATCGCGGTGTCGGTGAGCAGGAAGAGCGGTTCGGCGATGAGGGCGAAGAAGGTGGGAATGGCGAGGGCGAAGATCTCGCGATCGTGGCGGTGCCGGAAGGGGGCAGCCGAGAGGAGAGTGGCCATGACCAAGCCACAGTACCGGACAGGAGTTCGATGGGGCTGTGAAGTTATCCACAGGCCCATCGGAGCCTGTGGATAACCTGTGGAAAGCCTCTTGGTGAGACATCTGGCACGTCTTGGCCAAGGCTTGCGTTTTCCCAGTTCAAGTCGGGTATGCGGGACTAGTGGCAAAGTTATCCACAGGTGATGTGCATAACCTCTGTGCACAATGCCCCACGGAGCTCGGGATGTGATGGTAAAGGCGTCCCCACAGGGCCCCGCCCGGTGCCCTCTCGTCTCTCGGATGGGGCATCCTGGAAGGGTCGGTCCGATCCGGATCGGCGCACGCGGCCTGTGTGGGGAGTAGTTCGTGAGTGTCGCTGAGCAACCACCTGAAGAGGGCGGGTACGAGCGCACCCCACCGCACGACATTCAAGCGGAGCAGAGTGTTCTGGGCGGCATGCTCCTGTCCAAGGACGCCATCAGCCAGGTCGTCGAGATCATCCGTTCCGCGGACTTCTACCGCCCCGCGCACCAGATCATCTACGAGAGCGTGGTCGACCTCTTCTCCCGGGGAGAACCGGTCGACGCCATCTCGGTCAACGCGGAACTGACCAAGCGCGGCGAGGCCGCCCGGGTCGGTGGTGCTCCGTACCTGCACACCCTCACCGAGGCGATCCCGACGGCGGCCAATGCCGGCTACTACGCCAAGATCGTCTCCGACCGTGCGGTTCTGCGTCGCCTGGTCGAGGTGGGCACCCGTATCGCGCAGATCGGGTACTCCGGTGACGGGGAGGTCGATGACCTGGTCGACCACGCCCAGGCGGAGATCTACAAGGTCGCGGAGAAGCGCACCGGTGAGGACTACGTGATCCTCGGTGACATCATGCCCGGTGCCTTGGACGAGATCGAGGCGATCGGCGCCAACGACGGCAGTATGACCGGGGTCCCCACCGGATTCGCCGACTTCGACGCCCTCACCAATGGTCTCCACCCGGGACAGATGGTCATCATCGCAGCCAGGCCCGCCGTTGGAAAATCCACCCTGGCCTTGGATTTCGCGCGGGCCGCGTCCATCAAGCACGAGATGACGTCCGTTTTCTTCAGCCTGGAGATGGGGCGCAACGAGATCGTCATGCGTCTGCTCTCCGCTGAGGCACGAGTGCCGCTGCACACCATGCGCTCGGGTCTGATGACCGACGACGACTGGGCCCGTCTGGCCAGACGCATGGGTGAGGTGGCGAGTGCGCCGCTGTTCATCGACGACTCGCCCAACATGTCGATGATGGAGATCCGGGCCAAGTGTCGGCGGCTCAAGCAACAACACGACCTCAAGCTCGTGATCGTCGACTACCTCCAGCTGATGAGTTCACCCGGCCGGGTGGAGAGTCGTCAGCAGGAGGTCTCCGAGATGTCGCGTTCGCTCAAGCTGTTGGCCAAGGAGCTCGAGGTGCCCGTGGTGGCGCTTTCCCAGCTCAACCGTGGTCCCGAACAGCGCACCGACAAGCGGCCCCAGGTGTCGGACCTTCGCGAGTCCGGATCCATCGAACAAGACGCGGACATGGTCATCCTGCTCTACCGCGAGGACGTGCACGACAAGGAATCGCCGCGCGCCGGCGAAGCCGACATCATCGTGGCCAAGCACCGTAACGGTCCGACCGCCGATGTGACCGTGGCCTTCCAGGGTCACTACAGTCGCTTCGTCGACATGGCACCTGGATAGACCAGGGCCTCGTGAGTACGGGACGTGGCCGCCTCGGTCATGTCCCGTTGTATCGGTCAGTACATAAGGCGACTTATGTGCGAGCCGGAATGTCGACAAAGCGATTCGTCGACTTGTCGCCGATCACCGATCCCTCCTCCAGCAGCAGATGTCGTCCGAGGAAGCGCTCGCGCATGCGGCGATCGTGGGTCACGACCACCAAGGCTCCGGTGTATCGGGAGAGCGCCTCCTCCAGTTCTTCCACCAGGCCGGGAGAGAGATGGTTGGTGGGCTCGTCCAACAGCAGCAGGTCGTGAGCGTCCGAGGTCAGTCGGGCCACCTCGATCCGTCGTCGTTGTCCCACGGAGAGGGAGCCCACGGTCCGGTCGAGTTCCCCGGTCCGGAGCAGTCCGAGTGAGGCGAGCTCGTCCCGGTACTCCTCAGGGTGGCCTGGACGGCCCGAGGAGTAGGCACGCAGGACGGTCCACTCAGGGTGGGGAATCGGGTCATGTTGACGCAGTGACCCGACCCGGCCCGGCACGGAGACAGTGCCCAGGTCGGGGAGGAGATCACCGGAAAGAAGCTGGAGCAGTGTGCTCTTGCCCGCCCCGTTCGGTCCGGTGACCAGTACACGTTCGCCCCGAAGGATCCGAAGGAAGGGAACGCACAGTCGCCGTCCCACCCGAATTCGCTCGATTTCGGCTGCCGGAGCCTCGCTCTCGTTCCGGGTACCGACGAACTTCGCGGATAGTTGGAGCGGAACCGGTGGTGGCGGCACCGGGTTCTCGATCAGGCGCTGCTCCCTCTCCTTGGCATTGCGGATCCGGCCCATGGTGCCGTGGGCCGCCCCGCGCATTTTGAAGGCGCCGTGTCCGAAGGCCGCCTTCTCCATCTTGCGAGGGATCGCGTTCAGCCGTTGGGCGTTGTTGGCCACGAGCCGTCGCTGTCGGTCCAACTCCTGTTTCCATTCCTCGTACTCACGGTGCCATCGGTCCCGAGCGGCCTTCCTGGCGATGAGGAAGCCGTCGTATCCGTTGCCGTACCGATGGATTCGCCGGGTGTCGATGGCCACCTCCAAAACGGTGTCGGTCACGTTCGCGAGGAAGGAGCGGTCGTGGGTGACCGCGATGACGGTGCCGTCGTGTTCACGGAGGCGTTGTTCCAACCAGGCGACCGCTCGGTCGTCGAGGTCGTTGGTGGGTTCGTCCAGGAGGAGAAGTTCGGGGGACGCGGCCAGGGTGGCGGCCAAGGCCAACCGTGAAAGTTCTCCTCCGGACAGGGACCGCAGTGGACGATTCCTGTCCAGGGAGGACAGACCGAGTCCGTGCAATCCGACGTCCACACGGGCGTCTGCGTCGTAACCTCCTCGTGCCTCGAACTCGGCGACCAGTTCGCCGTAGACGTTCATCTCCTCAGACCCCGCAGTGCCGAGCTCGGCTTCGGTGTCGTGGATGCGTTTCTCCAATCGACGCAGGTGCCCTAGAGCGGAGTCGATCGCGTCGCCCACGGTGCCGCAGGGGAGGCCGCCAGACACCCCGTCCAGGGTCTGGGGCAGGTAGCCGATGCCGCCGGGGGCCTGGACGGTGAGTTCCCCGTTGTCGGGATGTTCTTCGCCGGCGAGTAGACGCAGGAGCGTGCTCTTGCCGGATCCGTTGTCACCGATCACACCGACACGTTCGCCTGGTGCGATGGTGAAGGTGACCCGGTCCAGGACCGTGTGGTCCCCGTACCGCTTGGTGACCTCGCCAAGGGTGAGTTGGGAGTGGCGGCGGTGGCGTGCTCCGAACACGGAGTCCTCCTGTGTGCTTGTGGGCCGAAAAGTGGGCCGCGTCAGGAGAAGATCCGTTTTCGGACATTGGTGCACGAATGAACTGCTGTCCGAAAGAAGGTGGTCGCCGTAAGTGGGCGATGACTTCCCCTTGCCGCGAAACAGGGACACCGACGGAGCCGCGTGCATCGATGAACGCGATGTGCTCGGAACGTGGGTGCCCGATGCGGTTACAGGTGGAAGTAGAGCCTCATGCGCCAGATGCTACGTCTCGTCTCAGAAGAGGTCAAGTGAGTTTCCGTGAGACCAGGATCGCTTGATACTGAGATGGGTGCTCACGATTCGGTTGACTGTAACCAGATTTATGGTCTTACCGATTTATCGACAAAGCGATTCGGCGGTCGGCGGAGGCATGCGAAAGGGCCACCCGCGGTGCGCGGATGGCCCTTCCCGTGCGTCGATCCGAGGGGGCTCGTTCAGAGCCAGCGTGCCTCGGGGCGCGTGCGGCCGTTCTCGTCGGTGATCAGAACCCAGTGCATGATCGGGTGCTCCGAAGTGATCGCGTCGGCGTGCTCGCGAGGTCGTGGGACCTGCGTGGGCTGAGGAGCCAGGCCGGCCAGGCGGCGGCTCTCGGCAGCGGATCGAGTGCGCCGACGAGTGGTCAACGGACGAGAGGGGCGCGGCGCGGGGTCGGTCCAACGTGCCATGGAGCCCTCCTCGTTTCCTTGAGTGATGACTCATGTTAACCATCTGTTCACCTTTGGTCAAGCAGGCTCGAGTCGTGGTGCTTGCCGACCAGGCTTTTTCAGGGGTTGAACAGCCAAGGTGAACATAAGATGAACAAACCGGTAACCGACTCCTGCCCCACGAGGCACACCCGAACCTCGGCCCGGAGACGAAGAAGCACCCGTCGCTCGGACGGGTGCTTCCGGATGACTGTCACCTCGGGTGCCGTGCGGTCACTCCTTGAAGATCAGTCCCACGACCTCGAGATAGAGCTGTTCGGGGTAGGGAATGAAGGCGATCTTGCTGAGTGCCTGATCCTGACCCGCGGATTCCATGACGAAGGTGCCGTAACCGAGGAACCTGCCGAGCAGGGTGCGCTCGAACCGCATGTCCGTCACCTTGCCCAAGGGCATCATGTTCACCTGTCGGGTGATCAGTCCTTGAGTCAGCAACAACCGCGCCGACGTGATGACGAAGTAGTCCACCGACCACTCCGCGACCCGCCAGACGAACCACACCAGGACCAGCAACCAGAGCCACCAGATGATGGCCAGGACCGTGCCCCCGTTCGGGCCGCTGCCGATCGTTCTGCTCAGGACCCCGGCGAGGATCAGTGCCACCAACACCACCGCCACCGGTCCGATGAGGACCGCGGGGTGCCGGCGAATGGTCACCACATCCTGCTCATGGGGCAGGAGATAGCGGTTGACCGACGCCGGTGCCGCGTTGCTGGACGCTACGAGCTTCATGGCACCCGCTCTCTCGTGCCTATGGCAACAACGCGTTGACGAAGCGGGACATCGACTCCGCACCGCCCATCAGGCCGCCCAGGGCGCTCTGGATCACCCCGGCCGCGCTTTCCGGCTGCGTGAGCAGATAAAAAGCCACGAAAGCGATGAGCGCGTAGCCGCCCCATTTTTTCAACTTCGCCACGACTGACTCCCCTTGGAATCCACCTGACCCACCAACCCAGCAGTGATTCTTGCATCGACCATCATGCCCGTAAAGCCTGAGGCGCACCCTCGGCGTGGCGGTATGTCGGAGGTTCGACACTTGCGGGTTGTGTCCGGTTCCGGTGCTGTTGTTAACCCTGTGAAAGGCGGACCAGAAAGGTTTTCCCTCCACCGCAGGTCAGGTGCGGCGGGGTGAGGTGATCGGTGTGTTGTGGGCGGGCCTATCAGTGGTGCATGCCGGGACCGGATTCCGGGAGGAGGGTTTTCCGACACCACGATGATGTCGGATCCCGGTCTTCCGAAGTGGGGGGTTGTGCAGGGCCGAAACGCATCGGCGGGTTCAGCGACGTTCGGCGAAGGCCAGGGCCAAGACCTGGAGGTGCTGACGGGCGATCCGTTCCACGAGGTCCGGAGTGGCCCGTCCGGTCACGTCCTGGGCACCGTGGCGAGCCGCGTCCACGCAACGGGAGATGGTGGAAGAGTGGTGGACGTGCGAGAACTCCGAGAGCAGACGACTGATCACGGGGCTGAAGTGGGGGTCGCCGGCGGCCTGGGTGGTCGAGAGAGAGGGGTTCTCGGGCATCTCGCTCCTTCTGGGCTGCGGGTGGAGATCGGTACGGGGTGTACGCGCGCGGAGGCTATGCGTAGTTTCCGGGGGGTCGCCTGAACACCGCTCCCGAAATGGGCGGCAGCGTTCGGAGGTCGGTGGTGTAGTCCCTGGGGGACTGTTTCGGTTGGTGGATCGGTCCTGTTACGGGTGGTCAGGAACTATGATCGCCCTAATCTGTTACGTTCCAATCTCGAAATGAATTCGGCTAATGCAGCACCGTGTCTTCTCGGTGTCGGCCGAGCGGGTTCGACCTGGGGCGACACTCGTGCGGGTGTGGTCGTGGGGGTCCAATGCCCGGTTTTCGGACGTTCATTCATGCTGACCGCAAAAGAACCGAAAAAGCGACCAATCGGTGATCCGGTTGGTCGCTCAGAGCCGCCGTGGGTTCCGGCTTCAGGCCCTTCGTCCTTCTCGGGAGGTCTCAGGAGCAGCCGTAGAGGCGGTCACCCGCGTCCCCCAGCCCGGGCAGGATGAAGCCGTTCTCGTCGAGCCGCTCGTCCACCGCGGCGGTCACCACGCGCAGTGTGGCCCCGTGGTCCTGGGGAAGGGTCTGGCTCAGTTTGTGCTCCACCGCGGTCAGGCCCTCGGGGGCCGCCAGCAGGCAGATCGCGGTGATGTGGTCGGCGCCCCGTTCGACCAGCAGCTTCAACGCGGCGGCCAGGGTCCCACCGGTGGCCAGCATCGGGTCCAGCACGTAGCACTGGCGACCGGACAGGTCTTGGGGAAGACGGTCGGCGTAGGTCGCCGGTTGGAGGGTCTGCTCATCGCGTGCCATGCCCAGGAAGCCGACCTCCGCGGTGGGCAGCAAACGGGTCATGCCGTCGAGCATGCCGAGCCCCGCGCGCAGGATCGGAACGACCAACGGAGTGGGACGTGAGAGCTGGGTTCCGGTGGTCTGGACGAGTGGGGTCTGGAAGGTGACCTCTGTCACTCGAACGTCCCGTGTCGCCTCGTATGCGAGCAGGGTCACCAGCTCGTCGGTCAATCTCCGGAAGGTGGGGGAGTCGGTCCGCACGTCGCGCAGGGTGGTCAGTTTGTGCGCGACCAACGGGTGATCGACGACCAGGGTTTCCAAAACGTTCTCCGGGTGAGCTGGGATAACAGGAAGGTGGATGGGCGGAGGGGCGCCTTGAGTCTAACCGCGCGTATCACTGGAGCCGGGGCGCCAAGACCCCGAAAAGACGTGATCCGAACGTGGCCCATCGCGTTCGGAAAGGGTGATGAGGTCGCCTGGGAGGACGCTCGGGGCGCGGGGGAGGCGCCTCTCGTGAGAACGTGGGTCCGGTCCTTGGCGGATGAGCGACGGCTGCGAGGTGTGAGTGATCGTTACCATGGCACTCGCACGGACGAGCCGGGTCCTCTCGTCCGCACCGATACACCGTCCGGGTTGGAGTGACGATGGCAGTGCTCGATCATGGTGACGACGACTCGGGTGACTTCGCGGCCGTCGCGTATAGGGAAGAGGAGTACTGGGATGTCGACCTTCTTCCCGCCGCGCTGACACACGACCTCAAGGGTCTGATTCATGCTCTGCGTCAACAACCGAGTATCAGCGGCTCCCTCGGGTTGGTGTCCGTCGGCGACGACTTCTTCATCATCGTCCGGGTGTACGGGGAGGAGGTCTCCCTCTTCCTGTCCGACGTGACCGCCTCGGTGGATTGGCAGGTGGCTCGGGACGTCCTCGATCACCTGGACATCGACCTTCCCGACGATGACGACCTCGACCAGGTACTTCCCGCCGGTGACCTGTCCGTCGTGGCGGATCTGGGACTGGACGAGATGGAGTTGGGCGCCTTGGCCGGTGACCTGGACCTGTACCCGGACGAGGTATTGGCCAGTGTGTCCGAAAGGCTTGGATTCGCTCAGGCCTTTCAGCGTGTCCTCGATGGGATGGGGTAAGGACGCCCCCGAAACGACCAGGAGAGACGGGAGGGTGCCGTGTCGACCTTCGCAGCTGTCTTCGCCCTCAACGGCGGGACCTGGCGAGGAGCCGAGGTCGATCTCGGTGACGTGGAGGCCATCGATGACGTCACCGACCTCATGCTCGATCTCGGCACGGAGTGGGACAGCGACATGGCCCTTCTCCTCGTCGAAGCCGACGACGAATGGTTCGCCGTGGTTCGTGTGGACGAGACCGGCACCGATCCGCGGGTCTACCTCTCCGATGGTCGGGTCGTCCACGACCATCCGGTCGCCGAGGTGTTGTCCGAGGCCGGTGGCCTGGGGTCCCCGCTTCCCGCCGAGAGCGCCGGCACCCGGCCGGACCCCAGACCCGACGGAGACGACGACCTGCTCACCGACTTCGGCGTGCCCGCGGAGGAACTGCGGTCCCTGTCCGTGGGCGGCGGTGTGTTGCCCGGCGACGTCCTGGCGCTGGTGGCCGAACGCTCCGGTTTCGCCGAACTCCTCGACGCGATGCGCCTGTGATCGAGGACCCTTCCGAGTTCGACCGCGCTCTGCTCGACGGGGCGATGCTCGAGGCTTTGTCCGAGGCCGAGCTCGCTCTGGAGTCCGACGACGTTCCGGTCGGCGCGGTCGTTCTGGGCCCGGATGGGACGGTGCTGGGACGCGGCCACAACGAGCGTGAGGCCACCGGTGACCCCACCGCGCACGCCGAGGTGCTGGCACTCCGTGAGGCCGCTCGGGCGGGCGGGGAGTGGCGCTTGAGCGGCTGCACCCTGGTGGTCACCCTGGAACCCTGTGTGATGTGCGCCGGGGCCGCCATGCTCTCCCGAGTGGACCGAGTGGTCTATGGGGCGCGTGATGCCAAGGCGGGCGCTGCTGGATCCTGCTGGGACCTGATCCGAGACCCTCGGCAGAACCACTGTCCCGAAGTCATTCCGCCTGATCTGATCAGTGAGAACGTGGCCGAAAGATGCTCGGAGTTGCTCACTCGGTTTTTCGCACGGCGCCGTATCCGGTAGAGTTTCTCTCGGTGGAGTCGCCTAGTGGCCGATGGCGCCCGCCTCGAAAGCGGGTAAGGGGCAACCCTTCGAGGGTTCAAATCCCTCCTCCACCGCCACCAACCGCCCCCGGCTATTCGCCGGGGGCGGTTCTTTCATTCGTGGCCACCGGTGTCCTCCAGTTCCGCGATGGCCCGATCCAGCCAGTTCACCCAGAACAGCTCCAGGTCGATACCTCCCTGGAGCACCAGCCCTTGGACCCGATCACGCTCACTTCCCTGGTCCCGGGCCGCGTCGCGTCGCTGGAACTCGCGGTATTGGTCGAGCCGTTCGGAGTGCAGCCTTCGATGCCGACGCAGCTCCGCCACGAAGTCGGCGTCCAACCCCACCACCCCGGTGGCGCGCAGGCGCAACATCAGTGGGTCTCGTGGAGATCGGGGTTCCTCACGCTCGGTCACCCAACGCTCCAGCTCGTCGCGGCCCGCGGCCAGCACCTCGTATTCCTTGCGTTGCCCCCGGGTGGGAGACGCGGCCGGTAGGACACGGATGAGCTCGGACTTTTCCAACTTGCCCAGCTCTCGGTAGATCTGCTGGTGGGTGGCGGACCAGAAGTACCCGATGGAGCGGTCGAAGCGCCTGGTCAGTTCCAGGCCGGAGGAAGGCTTCTCCAGCAGGGCGGTGAGGATCGCGTGGGGCAGGGACATGAGCGCATTCTAGGAAGGGGTGGCCGCGGACCGGGCGGGTCCGCGGCCGAGGGGTTCACAGGGCCGCGGCGAGCTCGGTTCCCTGCTTGATGGCGCGCTTGGCGTCGAGTTCGGCGGCCACGTCGGCGCCACCGATCACGTGCACGGTGCGTCCGGCGGTGATGAGGGCGTCCGCCAGGTCCCGGCGTGGGTCCTGGCCCGCGCACAGCACGATGGTGTCGACGTCGAGCACGCGATCCTCGCCGTCCACGGTCAGGTGCAGACCCTCATCGTCGATCCTGCGGTACTCGGCGCCGGCGATCATCTCCACACCCCGGTGCCGCAGCTCCAAGCGGTGGATCCAGCCGGTGGTCTTGCCCAGATCCTTGCCGACCTTGCTGGTCTTGCGCTGCAACAGGTGTACCTTGCGGGGCGGGGCGATGCGCTCGGGGGCGCGCAGACCACCACGTTCCTCGTAGTCGAGATCCACTCCCCACTGCCGGAAGAAAACCTCCGGGGCCTGGCTCGCCTCCTCACCGGTGTCGGTGAGGAACTCGGCGACGTCGAATCCGATGCCGCCGGCACCGATGATCGCGACCTTCTCGCCGACCTCGGCGCCACCACGCAGAACATCCACGTAGCCGACCACGCTGGGGTGGTCGACCCCGGGGATCCGGGGAGTGCGCGGGGTGACGCCGGTCGCGATGACCACCTCGTCGTAGCCCGCCAGGTCGACGGCGGTGACCGGGGTGTTCAGACGTACGTCCACGCCGTGCTTGTCCAGCTGCACGCGGTAGTAGCGGAGGGTCTCGTCGAACTCCTCCTTGCCGGGCACGCGACGGGCCATGTTGAGCTGTCCACCGATCTCGGCGGCGGCGTCGAACAAGGTGACGCTGTGGCCGATGCTCGCGGCCGAGACCGAGAAGGCGAGTCCGGCCGGGCCGGCGCCGACCACGGCGACGTTCTTGCGGGTCTTGGTGGGGGACAGCACGAGTTCGGTCTCGTGGCAGGCGCGTGGGTTCACCAGACAGGAGGTGATCTTGAGGCTGAAGGTGTGGTCCAGGCAGGCCTGGTTGCAGCCGATGCAGGTGTTGATCTCTTCGGGGACGCCCGCCGCGGCCTTGGCGACGAAGTCGGCGTCGGCCAGCATCGGGCGGGCGAGGGAGACCATGTCGGCCTGGCCGTCGGCGATGATGCGTTCGGCGACCTCGGGGGTGTTGATGCGGTTGACCGCCACCAGCGGGACGGACAGTTCCTTCTTGAGGCGCTCGGTGATCCAGGTGTAGGCGCCGCGCGGAACGGACGTGGCGATGGTGGGCACGCGGGCCTCGTGCCAGCCGATGCCGGTGTTGATGATGTCGGTACCGGCGGGCCCCCCCCCNACCCGACGGCCGAGTTCGACGACCTCGTCGAAGGTGGAGCCATCGGGGACCAGGTCCAGCATGGACAAACGATAGATGAGGATGAAGTCGGTGCCCACCCGCTCACGGACCCGGTGGAGGATCTCCAGGGGCAGACGGATCCTGTTCTCGAAGGAGCCGCCCCAGCGGTCCTCGCGCTTATTGGTGGCGGGGGCGATGAACTGATTGATGAGGTAGCCCTCGGAGCCCATGACCTCGACGCCGTCGTAGCCGGCGCGCTGGGCGAGTTCGGCGCAACGGGCGAAGTCCTCGATGGTGCGCTCGATCTCCTCCTCGGTGAGCGCGTGCGGCACGAAGGGGCTGATCGGCGCCTGGATCGCGCTGGCGGAGACGGATTCCTCGCTGAAGGCGTAGCGGCCGGTGTGCAGGATCTGCATCGCGATCCGACCACCCTCACGGTGCACGGCCTCGGTGATGAGGCGGTGCTCGGCGACCTCTTCATCGGTGGTGAGCTTGGCGCTGCCGCTGAAGGTGGCGCCCTCGGGGTTGGGCGCGATGCCGCCGGTGACGATCAGGCCGACGCCACCGCGGGCACGTTCGGCGTAGAAGGCGGCCATCCTCTCGAAACCATTGGGGGCCTCCTCGAGACCGACGTGCATGGAGCCCATGATCACGCGGTTCTTCAGGGTGGTGAAACCCAGGTCCAGTGGTTCCAGAAGGTGGGGGTAGTCGTTCATCGCTTCTCCTCGTGCGGTGCCTCTCGGTCGGTGTCCGGCCGACCTCCCTTCATTATGCAACAAGTTGCAAAAGCCTGCGAGGGCCACCCCTGGAAGAAATCCGATCATCGTGGTGTGGTGCCGCGGGCGGGACACGGCGTTCCCAGCGTTGGGTGAAGGCGCGTGTTCCTCGGTCGTGCCGCCTCCTGGAAGGCGCGTCTTGGGCGGGAACACCGTTGCCGAACGGCGCCTACGCCCCCTGATGGCCGCCGAAGGGCCGGTACCGGTGGACGTGGTCATCGACTCGAACGCGCTGTCGAAGCCTGGGCGGACCAGAGCACCGCTCGGCCGGCACCAGAACCGAGACCACCAACGACGAAGGCCCCGACCGGTGTGCGGTCGGGGCCTTGCGTTGCGGCTGGTGAGCCGTGGCGGAGGATAAGGGATTCGAACCCTTGAGGGGTTGCCCCCAACACGCTTTCCAAGCGTGCGCCCTAGGCCACTAGGCGAATCCTCCACGGACAACTGTACAGGCTCGTGAGGAGTGCTTCGACCGGTTCCGGCGGTCGATGGGGGAGGGGTCCACGGGTTGCGGGAGAGGTCCCCGATTCGGATACACTCGGAGACAGACCCCTCGTGCGGCGTCATCCTATGAACCTCCCCAGGGCCGGAAGGCAGCAAGGATAAGTGGGCTCTGGCGGGTGCGCGGGGGGTCCTTTGTTGTCTTCGGGGTGCTCACCCCGGATCCGCCCCTTCCGGTTCTCGCGACCCGGTGCGAGTTGTCACCTCCAACGGGTTGAATGGGACCGTGGCAGGGACCAGGGGAGTGATCACACCGTGAGTATCGCGTTGTACCGCAAGTATCGTCCCGCGACGTTCGGTGAGGTGCGCGGCCAGGAACACGTGACCGACCCGCTGCGCCAAGCGTTGCGGAGCGGACGCATCAACCACGCCTACCTCTTCAGCGGACCGCGCGGCTGTGGCAAGACCACCAGCGCGCGCATCCTCGCGCGCTCCCTCAATTGCGCCGAGGGTCCCACACCGGATCCGTGCGGTACCTGTGACTCCTGTGTCGCGCTCGCCCCGGACGGTGGCGGCAGCATCGACGTCATCGAGATCGACGCCGCTTCCCACGGTGGTGTGGACGACGCGCGTGACCTGCGGGAGCGCGCGTTCTTCTCGCCGGTCAACTCGCGCTACAAGATCTACATCATCGACGAGGCGCACATGGTGACCCGTGAGGGTTTCAACGCGTTGCTCAAGCTCGTCGAGGAGCCCCCACCCCACCTGAAGTTCGTGTTCGCGACCACCGAACCCGAGAAGGTCATCGGCACGATTCGCTCGCGAACGCACCACTATCCCTTCCGGCTCATCCCGCCGAGCACCCTCAAGGAGCTCATGGAAGACCTCCTCGAACAAGAGGGGGTCCCCTACGACCCGGCCGCCCTGCCCCTGGTGGTGCGTGCGGGCGCCGGTTCGGCGCGGGACACCCTGTCCGTGCTGGACCAGCTCATCGCCGGTTCGGATGAGGGCGGCATCTCCCGTGAGGGCGCCGTCTCCCTGCTCGGCTACACCGACTCCAGCCTGCTCGGTGAGATGGTCGACGCTCTGGGGGCCCGGGACGGCGCCGCCGTGTTCGGTCTGGTGGACCGAGTGGTGGAAGGTGGCCACGACCCTCGCCGATTCACCACCGACCTGCTGGAACGCTTCCGAGATCTGGTGGTGCTGGCCGCGGTCCCGGACGCCATCGACAAGGGCTTGGTCAACGTCTCTCCGGAGTCGGTGGACCAGATGAAGGAACAGGCCTCGAAGCTGGGGCCCGCCGAACTCTCCCGGGCCGCTGAGGTCCTCAACCAGGGACTGACCGAGATGCGGGGCGCGACCGCACCACGCCTGCTCCTCGAGTTGCTGTGCTCACGGATCCTATTGCCCGCCACCGACGGTGACCAGAACGCACTCTTGGCCCGATTGGAGCAGATGGAGCGCCGACTGGCCGCCGGGATCGCGACGCCTGCGGGCCCGCCCCCGGTCGGGCCGGCCCCGGCCGCGCAGTCCGCTCCGGTACCGGTCGCTCAACCTTCCACCACGCCCTCGACACCCACCGCGCGATCCACGGCACCCGCGTCTATGCGACCCGGCGAACCCGCGCCGCGCCCCGCCCCTCGGAGCGAACCCGCCGGGTGGGAGGCTCCGACACCCTCTCGGTCCCAACCGGCCCAGCAGCAGTACGCTCCCGCATCGGCTCCCGACGGCGGTGGCGGGGCGGTGGACCTGGGTCGGCTTCAGGGGGCCTGGCACCAGATCCTGGAAGCGGTCAAGGGCCGACGCCGCTTCACCTGGATGATGTTGCACGGTGGCGACGTGCAGCCGGTCGGTGTGGAGGGCGCCACCGTCCTGCTCGGTTTCAACCGACCCAACGAGGCCAAGGGATTCGGCAACAGCGGCAGTGACCAGGTCGTCGCCGCGGCGATCCAGCAGGTGCTGGGGGTCGAGGTGCGGGTGGCTCCCGCAGGTACCGGCGGACCGGCTCCGGCACGCCGTGCCCAGCCCGCACCGCGTCCGGCCGAACCCTCCGGCTGGGACGCTCCACCCCGCCAGAGCGCACCCGCACCGCAGGCCGCGCCCCCCGAACCCGCGCGCCCGGCGGGCCCACCCCCGGAACGGCTGCTCAGTGATCGCCCGGAGCCGCCGCCGGACCCCTACGAGGACGCCGCGTCCGCCCCACCTCCGGAGGAACACGCCGCTCCGGCGTCGGCTTCGGAACAACGACCACGGGGCGGATGGAACGAGGGCCCCACGGTCGAGAAGCCGGCCTCGGTAGGCTCGGCGACCGGTGAAAAGCCCTCCCCCGGGGCCGTGGCCTCCGACTCCGCGCCCGCAGGCGTGGCCGCCACGAACGGTGCGACCGCGCCGGCATCGGGCTCCGGTGGCGGTGTCTTTCTCATCGAGACCGAGTTGGGCGGCAAGCTGATCGAGGAGATCGAACACGAGGCGCCCAGCGAAGAACTGTGAGGAGGCCCGTGGTCCAGGGCCGCGACGCGCGTAGGACCGCCACGCCCAAGGCGTCCGTGTACGCGTGGTCGGTCGGCCCGGTCCTCAGTGGTCACCGGTCGCGGAAGGGACCATTGAGCATCTCCACGGCCGGGTCCGGATCGATGCCGGCGAAGATCTCTCCGGGTTCGCGGGCCGAACCGAGTCTTTTCCGGAACGCCTGAAGGTCTGGTCCGGTCAACCGCTCATGCGGTGATGGCCCCTATAGTCAGCCCGGTGTGACCGGCCTCGCCCAGCGGTTCGGCCGCGGCGTCGAGGAGGGCCGCGCGCGTGAGGGCTTCGGTGATGGGGAGCGGTGTCCGCCGCTTCCGTTCAGGGGTGGCTCAGATAGGGGCCCCGACCGGCCAGGACCGTTCGTCCGGAGAGTCCAACCACACCCGTTGATCGCCCTTCGGGTCCACCACCAGACCGAACCGATCCGGTTCCGGCCGGCCCAGTTCCGCCCAGAGTTCCAAGGCTTCCTCGAGCTCGTCCCAAATGCTTCGCGGGCCGCCCTGTTCCACCATCCACGAAGTGCCATAGGGGTAGATCCGCACCCAGGAAGCCCCCTGGTGATCACACAACCACAACCCCGAGCCCGTACCGATCCAGCGCCGTCGCATCCGCCAGTCCGGCACCATCACCGACAAGGCGAAGGCAGAGGGAAAGGTCAACAGTGGAGAGACCGGATCGGTCTGGGTGAGCCGGTACTCGTCCGGTTGTTGGCCCGCGTCGTGCACCGGTGACGACACCGGGCCCGGGGTACGCAGTGGTACGAACCCCACACCTTCGTGGAATCGACCCACCGCCGAGTCCTTCGAGCCGAGTTCCAGTCGCATCAGCACGCCCGCGCTTTCCAGCAACCCCCACGGACACACCACGATTCCGCCCTCGGCCAATTGACCCAGCCAAGAGTGGGGAACCCGACGGACCCCGCATGCGCTGATGATCCGGTCATAGGGGGCGCCCTCCGGGTGACCGGTGTGACCATCGGCCAGATGGGTGGCGGGTGCCAGGCCGGCACTCCGTAGCGCACGGCGAGCCGCTTCCAGCAGGCGGTCGTCGATCTCCACCGAAACGACCCGGCTCTCACCCAGGCGATGGGCGAGCAGGGCGGTGTTCCAGCCCGTGCCGGTGCCCACTTCCAAGACCCGTTGGCCATCGGTGAGATCGGCCAGTTCCAGCATCCGCGCCAGTACGGTCGGTGCCGAACCGTAGGAGGTGGCGGTGCTCCGACCGGACTCACGCGGTCTGGGAGCCCTTCCCCCCTCCACCTGAGTGGTGATGGCGTTGTCGGCGTGAACGGCGGTCAGCCACCGATTCGAGTTCCCCTCGGTGTTCAGCGTGCCGCCGCGTGTGGTCAGTGCACCCGTCTCCGGGATGAACAGGTGCCGGGGCACGGAGCGGAACGCGTCCACGAGTGCGGCGTCCGTCAGTGTGCCGTCCGCGATTATCGCCTCGATCAATGCCGAGTTGCGTTCTCTTGCGGTCAACACGTTCTCAGTCCCCTGATCGTCGTCGCTGGTCGAAGCCGGTGCGTGAAGACACCGAGAAGCCCTTCGGGCTCGATACCCATCTTTTCAACCCATGGTGCTCTTCGCGCTGTTCTTCGGCTTCTTCGCTGGTGAAATCAGGTCAACGGAGCCACCAAATCCTTCCCCCACGGCTCCTGCCCATGGGCGGGGTGGTCCACGTAGCCGTGCGGCCCGGACGTGTAGTGGAAGTCCTTCTCCCTGCTCCTTGCCCAGGAGGTCCCGGCCGCGACACGCTCGGCCAGGTCGGGGGGCGATGTAGGGTCGCCCCCCGAGACCAGGTCGGCCCGTCCCTCGCCGACCGGGTGACGCTCTCACGCAACGACCGCCTGTGCTCCGAACGTGAGCGTGTGTCCCGGTCCCTCCTCGGCCTCGAACACACGAGGCAGGCCCTTGGCCGGGTCATCCGGCGAAGTGGGGATCGGACGGAACAGTCGATCGGTGGGGTGCTCCTGATGAGTGCCCGAATCCGGGGGCCGCACCGACTACCCTCACAAGGAAAGTGACACCCAGCAGCGACATCCAGCACCACGAGTGCGGCGAGGAGACGGCCGTGAACCCTGGCGGAATGGACATGCAGGCCCTGCTCCAGCAGGCCCAGCAGATGCAGCAGCAACTGGTACAGGCCCAGCAGGCCTTGGAGGAGGCCGAGGTCGAGGGCACCTCCGGTGGTGACCTGGTCAAGGTCAAGCTGAGCGGACGCGGCCAGGTCGAGGACATCACCGTGGACCCCAAAGCCATCGACCCCGCGGACGCGGAGGAGACCGCCCAGACCGTGGCGGACCTGGTATTGGCGGCCATCCGTGACGCCGAGGCACAGGTCGAGCGTCTACAGCAGGAGAAGATGGGGCCGCTGGCCGAGGGGATGCCCGGTGGTGGCATGCCCGGCCTGCCCGGTTTCTGAGAAACCTCGGCGTGCTGCCTGGGAGGGGCGGCACGCCCTGGTACCCGCCGGTTTCGGGTCCGTTGTCAGAAGGGGTCGCCACTCCCCGATACGGTGGAATGAGGGGCATCAGTGGCCCCGCCGGACCCAGGGGTTCGGTTTCGACCAGGTAGGTAGGCATGTACGAAGGCGCGGTTCAGAATCTGATCGACGAACTCGGGCGGTTGCCCGGCGTCGGTCCGAAAAGCGCGCAACGCATTGCCTTCCACCTACTCTCCGCAGAGCACGCGGACGTCAAACGCCTGGTCAACGCGCTCATCGAGGTCAAGGAACGGGTCCGCTTCTGCTCGATCTGCGGCAACGTCGCCGAGGAAACCGAGTGCCGTATCTGTCGTGACACCCGCCGTGACTCCGCGATCATCTGTGTCGTGGAGGAGTCCAAGGACGTGGTCGCCATCGAACGCACCCGTGAGTTCCGGGGGCGCTACCACGTGCTCGGGGGCGCCATCAGCCCCATCGAGGGTGTGGGCCCCGACGACCTGCGCGTCAAGGAACTCATGACCCGTCTGGCCGATGGCCAGGTGAGCGAACTGATCCTGGCGACCGACCCCAACCTGGAAGGGGAGGCCACCGCGACCTATCTGGCGCGGCTGGTCAAACCCATGGGCCTGAAAGTCACCCGCCTGGCCAGTGGTCTGCCCGTCGGCGGTGACCTGGAGTACGCCGACGAGGTCACCCTCGGACGTGCCTTCGAAGGCCGCCGAAACCTGGAGTTCTAGCTCACACTTGACCGTCGACCGGTCCGATCGTGAGTAACCTCCGTTCGAGCGGGTAGGCCCGAACGCTGGTGTGTCAAGACGCCACGCCCTCCCGTCGCAGGTCGCAGAGGGTACGGCTGGGTGTCGCTGACTACACTCCCTTGTTAATTGTCTTGGTCCCAACTCCTCAGGAGCATCGATCGTGGCCCTAATCGTGCAGAAGTACGGTGGGTCTTCCGTGGCCGACGCGGAAGCCATCAAGCGAGTAGCCCAAAGGATCGTGGCTCAGAAAAAGGCGGGACATGACGTCGTGGTCGTCGTCTCCGCGATGGGCGACACGACCGACGAACTGCTGGACCTGGCCGAACAGGTCTCCCCGATGCCGCCGGCTCGCGAGCTCGACATGCTCGTCACCGCGGGGGAGCGCATGTCCATGGCCCTTGTGGCGATGGCCATCGAGAACCTCGGTTACGAAGCCCGGTCCTTCACCGGTTCCCAAGCCGGAGTCATCACCACGTCGTTGCACGGCAACGCCAAGATCATCGACGTGACACCCGGACGTATCCAGGAAGCCATCGGCGAGGGCGCGATCTGTATCGTCGCCGGCTTCCAGGGCGTTTCCCAGGACACGAAGGACATCACGTCCCTGGGACGCGGCGGTTCCGACACGACCGCAGTGGCCCTCGCCGGCGCGCTCGACGCCGACGCCTGCGAGATCTACAGCGACGTGGACGGCGTGTTCACCGCCGACCCGCGTGTCGTGCCCACCGCACAGCGCATTCCGAAGATCTCCTATGAGGAGATGTTGGAGATGGTCGCCGGCGGAACCAAGATCCTGCACCTGCGTTGCGTCGAGTACGCGCGCCAGTACAACATCCCCCTGCACGTCCGCTCGTCGTTCAGTCAGAAGCCCGGGACGTGGGTCGTTTCGGAAGTCGAGGAAAGCGAAGGCATGGAACAGCCGATCATCTCCGGGGTATCCCACGACCGGAGCGAAGCCAAGATCACCGTCGTCGGTGTCCCCGACCGTATCGGTGAGGCCGCGACGATCTTCAAGGCGCTCGCGGACGCCGAGATCAACATCGACATGATCGTGCAGAACGTGTCGGCGGTCTCCACTTCCCGCACCGACATCTCCTTCACCGTCCCCAAGGACTTCGGCAAGCAGGCCGTGGACGCTCTGAAGAAGGTCCAGGAGAAGGTCGGCTACGACTCCCTGCGCTACGACGACAAGATCGGCAAGGTTTCGCTGATCGGCGCCGGCATGCGTTCCTACCCGGGTGTGACCGCCCGCTTCTTCGACGCGATCGCCGGCTCCGGCACCAACGTCGAGATGATCTCCACCTCGGAGATCCGCATCTCGGTGGTCGTCGAGGAGGACCAGGTCGACGCCGCGGTCCAGGCCGCGCACAGTGAGTTCCAGCTCGACGCAGACCAGGTAGAGGCCATCGTTTATGGAGGTACCGGCCGATGAGTAACCGTCTTCCCACCCTGGCCTTGGTCGGTGCGACCGGCGCCGTTGGCACCGTCATGCGCGAGATCCTCACCCAGCGTGAGAACGTCTGGGGCGAGATCCGTCTGGTCGCCTCCGCGCGTAGCGCCGGCAAGGTCTTGAGCGTACGCGGCGAGGACGTCGTGGTCCAGGCCCTGACCCCCGAGGTCTTCGACGGGGTCGACGTCGCCATGTTCGACGTCCCCGACGAGGTCTCCAAGGAATGGGCGCCGATCGCCGCCGCTCGTGGCGCGGTCGCGGTCGACAACTCCGGTGCGTTCCGGCTCGACCCCGACGTTCCGCTGGTGGTCCCCGAGGTCAACTCGGATCAGGTCCGCAACCGCCCGCGGGGTATCATCGCCAACCCGAACTGCACGACCCTGTCGATGATCGTGGCGATCGGTGCCCTGCACCGCACCTACGGTGTCAAGGAGCTCGTGGTCTCCTCCTATCAGGCCGCTTCTGGCGCGGGTCAGGAGGGCATCGACGTCCTGCGCGACCAGATGGCCAAGGCCGGGCAGGACCGCACCCTCGGTGACAAGGCGGGCGACATGCGTTCCGCCGTTGACGAACTCGGTCCGTTCCCGGCGCCGCTGGCCTACAACGTCGTGCCGTGGGCGGGTTCGCTCAAGGACGACGGTTGGTCCTCGGAGGAGTTGAAGGTCCGTAACGAGTCCCGCAAGATCCTGGGCCTCGCGGACCTGAAGGTCTCCGCGACCTGTGTCCGTGTACCGGTGATCACCACGCACTCGCTGGTCGTGCACGCCACCTTCGAAAACGAGGTCGCCGCCGACGACGCCCGCAAGCTGCTCGGCGGAGCCGAGGGCGTCGAGGTCTTGGACGACCCCGCCAAGGGCGAATTCCCGACCCCGAACGACGTGGTGGGCACCGACCCGACCTGGGTCGGCCGGATCCGTCAGTCGCTCGACGACCCGAAGTCGCTCGACCTCTTCCTGTGCGGTGACAACCTGCGCAAGGGGGCCGCGCTGAACACCGCGCAGATCGCCGAGGTCGTCGCCAAGGAGTTCACCTCCTAGCAGGACCGGGCGCACAGCACCGAGGGCGGTGGTTCGTTTCTCCGAGAGGAGGCGGACCGCCGCCCTTAGTCGTTCGGAAGGGGTCGTTTCGGGAGGCTGCGATTCCTGAGGAGACCGGTCACGCCGGAGGCCTGCGCCCTCGGGGGTGCGCCAAGGACAATCTGTAGAGGAGTCGACAGTGCTCGGCGGACCCGATGAGGTCGGAGGTCTCCACGGGACGGTTTCCGCTGTAGTGGGTGCGTTCGACGACGAGCACGGGCATTCCCGGAGTGCTGTCGAGCAGGGTCGCTTCGGCGTCGCGAAGGGAACGGACTCCGACCTCCTCCACGACCCGGTCCACCGGATGGCCCGCCGCGCCGAGTCGCTCCACGGGGCCGTCCTCGGGGGCGTCGAAGGGGGTGCGCAGGGTGCCCGCGGTGAGGACCGCCGGTTCCCAGGAGTGGTGCAGGGTGACCGGCCGATCCGAGGCGAGCCCGAGTGAGGTGGTTCGGTAGACGGGATCGCCGTCGCGTAGACGGAGCCGGGTGCCGACCCGGCCGGAGCATCGTTGTTGTTCGGTGCCGAGCCGTTCCCGGTGGAGTGCTCCCAAACCGAAACCCGAGGTGGCGTCGGTGCGAGGCAGCCGGTAGACCTCGGGGACGGCGCGTACGAAGTATCCAGAACCGGGGCGGGATTCGATGAGTCCTTCGGTGACCAGGAGTCGCAGCGCGGTCCGGGAGATCTGTTCACTGACCCGGTAGGTGCGGGCCAGATGGGTTCGGGAGGGCAGGCGGCTGCCCGGCGCCATTTTTCCGCTGAGGATGGGTGTGCGCAGTTGTTCGGCCAACCAGAGGTATCGGGGTCGCCTGGCCACCTCTCACCGGACCTTCGACCGTGGGGCTCGGCGGGGCGGACCCGTTCTGGGCTCGGGGCGCGGGAGGTGGGGGTCGATGTCTCCTCCTCGGCCGGTGTCGACGTGGAGTCGGGAGGACGGAGTGAACCTGCCAGATCGCCAAAGCTCGCCCATGGTTCCAGTAAAGCAGTGGAAAGACCTGGTGGGGGGCACTACCGGAAAGTAGCCGGTTCTGCCAACGGGGGACCATGGAATCGGAGTTCCCGAGGGCGACAGGGGAAACGCCCGAAACCAAAGGAATGTGTGTGCTTGACCGGTCAGGTTATTACTCTTAGTAGCGAAGCAACTACACATTGCTCGGGGGAGTCATGATCGTGAACCTGTTGGAATTGCCGCCGTTGGCACAGGCGACCCGGTTGGCGAACAACGCCGAACCTACGGTCCTTTGGATGAGTGGGATCCTCGGTGCCCTACTCGGGGCCGCGTTGTTGGTCGTCGCTCTGTTGATGATCACCGCGATCATCTCCACCATGGCCAACGACGACACCTCCAAGGGTGGCAAGCTTTTGTGGACGGTTTTCATCCTCTGGTTCCCTTTCTTCGGGGCCATTTCCTGGTTCGTGGTCGGCAAGAAGGGTCACCTCAACCGGTTCCTCGGCATCGACAAGGGTCGAGCCCGGCACAGGATCCCCGTCAGTGTCGGCCAGCACAGCGATGTCGTGCCAAAGCAGGAGCGGCTCGAACCCGCCTGAGCGTTCGCGCTTCGAGAAGTGAAAACGGAGCCCTGGGCGGTGCGGAGGAGATCTCCGGCCTCCAGGGCCCCGTCATGTTCGACCGCGCAAGCCCGGGTTCCGGCACACGGTCAACCGAAGTGGGTCGTCCACAGCCTGTGGACACGACACCGCTTCCACCGGGCGACGCGTCTCCGATACGGAACCGAACCGGCGTGGATCAATGAGGGTGACCGGACTCCTCGACATCCTCCAGGGCGCTGTAACGTCCCCATCGATCACGGACCGGCCGCCGCACCGCCACCACCGCACGACGCGGGATCGGACCGAAGACGTGTGGGAAGAGCACGTTCGGACCGACCCCGGGCGGGGGAGCGGGATCGGCGGCCTCCCAACGGATCTCGGCGTCGACCCGCTCGGTGTCCACCACCAGGACCACGAGGGGTTCGGTCGGTTCGGCGTAGAGCGCGTTGGCCACGGCGAGCATGACGGTTTCGTCGGCGGAGGCGTGCAGGAAGCCCTGAGTGGACAAGGATTCCGCCTCGATGTCCCCGCCACGTCGCCAACGGGACATCTCGGTTAGATGTAGTACAAGGCTCATGGGCGGACGGTACCCATGGAGGTCAGGGGTTACCAGTGACTCCGAGCCCGTAGTCGCTGACCGTGTAAGCGGTACGCCAATCGCCACCGGGCCGAGGAATGGTGTCGCCACCGTCGGTCAGCGAAAGGTCATCGGGGGAGTGGATGCCCAGGGCCTCGGCGGTCTCCAACACGAGCATCGCCAGACGTACCGGGTTGACCTCGTCGAAACGATAGCGGGGGCCGCAGTGGGAGATGCCGAACCGCAGATGACGTTCCTCGGTGGCCTCGACCCAACCCAGCTCCTCGGGAGAGGGCGTATCAGGGCGCTTGGTGAGCGCGTCGCCGGCCGCCTCGTCCAGGTTCAGTTCCACGTGCTCGCCGATTTCCAGGTGGAAGACCCACGGTCCGCTCTCCTCACCAGGGAAACGTCCGTGGAAGCCGAAGGACCGTCGAAGGTCCAACGCGGTCAGTTCGGCGGGCATGGTGCGGAAGGCCTCGACCAGTCGGCGAGTGTAGGACTTCCAGTCATCGGAGCCGGTGATCCCCGCGAGGGACATGCCGCCGACGTCACCGGTCAGGGACACACCGAGGAAACCGGCTGTCGTGTCGCCTCCGTGCTCACGGTGGTACCAATACCAACCCTCGGCAGGGGAGGTCGGCATCAGGCACAGGACCGGGCCTTGGAGTCCGGCGCGTAGTTCCAGGCTGTGCTCGCTCCGGCGCCAGCGCAGGAAGGGGGCGCCCCAGAGCGGTGCCTCACCATGAAAGGGAACCCTCGTGTCGTCGGCACCGATGACGTTCGGTTCGCCCAATGCTTGGCGCAGGGCACGGCCCGCGTCCCGGAACGCCTCGACCCGTTCGCGTGTCTGGCCCTCGACACGGCCCAACGGGAAGTGCAGGCCCACGTACTCCTCATGGACCACGTGGATCCCCATGTGATCGCTGATCGGGCGCAACCAGGCGTCCCCGTGGGAGCGTGTGCGCAGGACCGGCCCCCATTCCTCGGACTCCCACCGCCAGCCCTGGTCGACCGCCATCCGGGACAGGTCGGCCTCGGTCCACTTCCCGGGGTCCAGCTTCCAGAGCAGTGTGCCGAGTGTGGCGATCCGCTCAGCGGGCCAGAGAAGATTCGTCATGATGTGCGCCCTTTCCATGGTGACGCGTCGATCATGCCGGCAACGTCGGACGCCCCGGTCGGAGAAAGCTCCGACCGGGGCGTCTCGCCGCTTCGACCCGCGAAGATGGCGCGGGTGTCCTACAGGATGATCCGCATGGGCTCTTCCAGGATCTCCGCGAGTTCCTTGAGGAAGGCGGCGCCGACGGCACCGTCCACCGCCCGATGGTCCACCGACAGCTCCAGCGCGATGCGGTTGCGCACCCCCACCTCACCGTCCACGACCACCGGCTCCTGACGCATGGCGCCCACCGCGAGGATGGCGGCCTCCGGCGGGTTGATCACCGCCGAGAAGCTGTCCACCCCGAACATGCCCAGATTGGACACGCTGAACGTGCCGCCACTCATCTCCTGCGGCTTGAGCTTGTTGTCACGCGCCTTGCCGGCCAGATCACGCGTACGCGAGGAGATCTCCGACAACGTGGCCTTGTCGGTGTCGTGCAGTACGGGAACGACCAGACCGGCGTCCACGGCGACCGCCACACCGACGTTGATCCGGTGGTGCTGGACCAGCTTGTCGTCCACCCAGGAAGTGTTGACCGCGGGGTGCAGCTTGAGCGCGGTGGCGCACGCCTTCACGATCAGGTCGTTGAAACTGACCTTCACACCGGTGCTCGCCAACTGCTCGTTGATCTGAGCGCGGAAGGCCTTGAGGGCTTCGGCGTCGATCGCACGGCGCAGGTAGAAGTGCGGAACCGTCTGCTTGCTCTCGGTCAGCCGGCGCGCGATCACCTTGCGCACGTTGCTGGTCTTGAGCTCCTCGGAGTCGCGACCATCGTCGAAGGACCCTCGGTCGGCGGCGGGGGCGGTCTGGGCCGGAGCGCTCGGGATGCTCTCCTGGGTCGTCGGTGCCTCCTGCTCGGCGGCGCCACCCTTGGCGGCGGCTTCGATGTCGGCGCGCACGATCCGACCCTTGGGCCCGGATCCCTTGATCTTGCCGATGTCCAGGCCGTACTCCTTGGCCAACCGGCGGGCCAGCGGAGAGGTACGCGGACGAGCCGGGGGCGCGGATTCGGTGGACTCGTCCTCGGACTCGTCGGCCGCCTTGGGCTCTTCGGCCTCAGCGGACCCCTTGTCCTCGGACTCTTGGGCCTTCGCGGGCGCCTTGTCCTGGGTGCCCTTCTCCTCGGCCTCGGGAGCCTCCGAGCCACCGGGCTTCTCGGGCACCGCGTCCGGAGAGTCGGCGAGGACGCCGATGACCTCGCCGATCGGCACGGTGTCGCCCTCGGAGACCCTCTGCTCGACCAGGTAACCGTCCTCGTAGGACTCGAACTCCATGACGGCCTTGTCGGTCTCGATCTCGACCAGAACGTCACCGGTGGAGACCTCGTCCCCCACCTTCTTCACCCAGGTGGAGATGACGCCTTCCTCCATGGTGTCGGAGAGGCGCGGCATGTGGATTTCGCTCACTGGTTACTCCCTCTACCCGACCCGTTTGCCGACGGCGCTCAGGGTCTCCTTGATCACGGTGCTGATCGACTCGATCGACGGCAGGGCCGCGGTCTCCAGAGGCTTGGCGTAGGGCATCGGTACCTCTGCCATGGCCACTCGACGGACCGGTGCGTCCAGGTAGTCGAAGGCCCCCTCCTGGATCGACGCGGCGATCTCCGCACCGATCCCGTAGGTGAGCCAGTCGTCCTCGCAGACCACCGCGGCGCCGGTCTTCTTGACCGAGTCCACGAAGGTCTGCCGGTCCAGCGGACGTAGGCTGCGCAGGTCCACGACCTCGACGCTGATGTCCTCCTCGGCCAATTTCTCGGCGACCTTTTCGGCGACCATGGCCATCCGGGAGTAACCGATCAACGTGATGTCGCTCCCCTCACGGGTGACCGCGGCGCGGCCGATGGTCGCGACGGTGTCGTTCTCCGGCTCGGCGTAGTCGTCGGGGACCTCGCCCTTGGAGTTGTACAGGCCCAGGTTCTCCAGGAACAGGACCGGGTCGTCGTCGCGGATGGCCGCGCGCAGCATGGAGGAGGCTTCGGCCGGGGTGCTGGGAGCCATCACCTTGAGGCCGGGGATGAAGGAGTAGAAGAGTTCGATGTTCTGGGAGTGCGTGGCGCCCAACTGCTGGCCGCCACCTCCGGGAGTGCGGATGACCATGGGCACGCTGGTCTGGCCGCCGAACATGCCGTAGATCTTGGCGGCGTGGTTGACGATCTGGTCGATGGCGATCAGCGAGAAATTGATCGTCATCAGTTCGACGACCGGGCGCAGGCCCAGCATGGCGGCGCCGACGGCCGCGCCGACGAAGCCTTCCTCGGCGATCGGAGCGTCCTTGACCCGCTTGGGACCGAACTCCTTGAGGAGGCCCTCGGTGATCTTGTAGGAGCCTTCGAAGACACCGATCTCCTCGCCGATGACGAGGACGTTCTCGTCGCGTACCATCTCGGCGCGCAAGGTGTCCCGTAGAGCCTGGCGGTATGTGATCACGGACATGTGACTGGTTCCTTCCCTATTCCGCGAACACCGGATCGGCGGGCATGCGCCGCGACTCGTTGGGGACCGGGGTGGCGTACGTGTAGTCGAAGAGCGTGGAGGGGTCCGGGTGCGGACTGTTCTCCGCGAAGTCGGCGGCCTCGGTGACCTCCTCCTTGACGGAGGCGGTGATCTCGTCGCGGAGTTCGTCCGTGAGGACGCCGGCCTTGGTCAGCACACGGTCGAAGATCACGATCGGGTCGTTCTCGTCGGACCGAGCCTCCTCGCGCTGCTCTTCGGAGCGGTACTTGGCGGGGTCGACGACCGAGTGGCCCTTCTGCCGATAGCTCCACGCCTCCAACAGGAACGGTGTCTGTTCCTTGCGGGCGCGCTCGACCAGTCTGGTGGCGGTGTCGCGCACGGCCAGGACGTCACGTCCGTCCACCCGTTCGCCCTCGATGCGGAAGGCGGCGCCCCGCTTGTACAGGTCGGGTTCGGCGGAGGACATCTCCACGGTGGTACCCATACCGGTGAAGTTGTTGATCACTACGAAGACGACGGGCAGGTCCCACAGCTTGGCGATGTTGAGGGACTCGTGCCAGGCGCCGATGTTGGTGGTGCCATCGCCCATCTGGCACATGACGACCTCATCGCCGCCACGGTAGGTGACGGCCAGGGCCGCACCGGTGGCCAGTGGCAGGGGGCCCNCATACGGGTCTGGGTGTCGTACATGTGCATCGAACCGCCCCAGCCCTTGGCCACGCCGTCGACGCGTCCATAGAGCTCGGCCATGACCCGCTTGGGGTCCATACCCTTGCCGATCGCGTACCCGTGGTCACGGTAGTTCGTGAACAGGTAGTCGCGTTCTTGGAGGGCCGTCATCAGGCCGACGATGGTGGCCTCCTCACCGAGGTTGAGGTGGCAGTAACCACCGATCCGGGCCTGGGTGTAGGCCTGGCCCGTGCGCTCCTCGAAGCGCCGGATGAACAGCATCTGACGGTAGTAGTCGAGGAGGGTCTCCGGCTTCTCGTTCTCGAGTCCGGTGGTCTTGCGGCTGCGCCGCTTGGACCCGGAGGTCCGGGCGCCGCCGCCCTTCGGCTTGGCCGTGTCAGCCATGGTGTGCCTTTCTACGTGAGAGAAGGCCCGCCTTCCCGGCCTGTGGGTCGGGTGACGTGGCCCGCTCCGGCCTCGCTGTCGGGCGTGGTCGGGGCGTGTGTCGCCACCGGGCTCATCGGCGGCGACACTCGTGGCTGTTGCGGGGCGCACCCATCGTGGCCTTGGCGGGGCCGAGCGAGGGCGCGAAGTGTGTCGGGTCGCGTGTGCAGTTGTTGCGCCGTAACCCTTGAGGGGATTGCTTCCCGGTCTGGGGTTCCGTATGCATCCCTGGATAGGTCGTCAGGTTCGTTCACCGGCCGGATGAACGACCCCACACCCTCAGGGCGCGCACTCGGATGTGATGTGCGTCGCGCATACTCTACGGTCTGATCGATGATCGATCAATGCAACCTTACGGGAGATAACGGAAATTCGGTGCGCCACCCCTGCTCGTGTCGAGACGCACTGGTGAAAGGTCGCGGAGCGCCGAGGAACCCCGTGCACGTCGAGTAGCCCGACCGACATCGGGTAGAGCCGAAGGTGAGGTCCGCCCGCGCTAGCGGTTGCCCTCGTGGGTCTTCAGCGCCGCTTCCACGTAGTTGAGGACGTGGTCGCTGAGCATCCGGCCCACGGCCGGATCGCCTTCACGGAAGGCCTGGGTGATCTGGGCGTGGTCGGCCGCCTTGGCGTGCAGCTCCATGTTGAGCCAACGCACCGAAAGGGCGGTCCACACCTCCACACCGAGCGATTCCCAGGTGTGCAGGAGCACGCTGTTGTCGGCGGCACGCACGATCTCGCGGTGGAACTCCACGCTGTGGCGGATCTGCTCGGTGACGTCGCCTCGCACGGTCGCCGCCCGTAGGGCTTCGACCTCTCGCTCCAACGGCGAGGGGTCTTGGGCCAGACGTGGAGCGGCCAATTGGGCCGCGACCAACTCCAGACCAGCGCGAACGGGGTAGATCTCCGCCATGTCCTGGACACCGAACGCCCTGACCCTGGCTCCCTTGTTCGGCACCGTCTCGATCAGGCGCAGGGTCTCCAATTCGCGTAGTGCTTCGCGGACCGGGGCCTGGCTCACCTTGAGTTCGGTGGCGATACGTCGTTCGACGATGCGCTCACCCGGCTTCCAGCGGCCGGACAGCAGCCCTTCGACCAGTACCTGCCGGATCTGCTCCCTCAAGGGCTCACGGGCCAGCTTCGAAGGATCGTCCGGCAACTGTGGGAGGTCGACCATCCAGGGCCCTTCCGTTCTCCGTCCCGTGCGCGACCGGCGCACGAGCCGACGCACTTCACTGTCTGACAGGCTCCTTGAAGGGTGCCACACGTGGATGGGTCGCCCGGACGGCCGGACCCAGGGTGGTAACGAAGTGCTCACGAAACCATCGCGCCCCGGCGAAGTGGGTGAAGACGGTGAGGGTGGCACCGGCAGAGTCCAAGGTAGAAGGGTCACACTTGGCCGCCCGAGCCGTCGATGCTCGGTGTCTCCAGGTAGGCTCATCTGTCGGCGATATTCAGACAAGGCCGGACGGAGTGTAATCCATGTCACGGCCACGGCCCGAAGAGGGTGTCTTGACCTGCGCGAACAGAACTGGAGTGGAAGTCGGCGCCGGTGGCGACGCCATTCGATGACCAGTTCCGCTCGTCGGAGATCGGACCCGTTGAACGAGCGTTCGCGAGGGTCGCGAACCAGGCGGAGGGTTCCGCCGTCGAACCAGGTGCGGGGGCAAGGACCCCCTCGGTACCTTACCGGCATCCGGCGGTGGTCCCGAGGACGTCAGAACAAGTCCCAACAACCATGGCTAGCCCGTCCCCCACACCTCAGCAGTGCCACAGGCGAGCCCACGACGTGTGAGACAGCACTGAGCACATGACGCATTCTTCGAGGACCCGGCGCACATGGTCCAGACAGACGCCTCCGCCGCACGAGCCGGAGCGGCGTACACCCGTGTCCGGACCCTACAGCGGTCCGATTCCCGTGGTACGAGCCAAGGAGTTCGCCCCCGGCCCGCCCGTCGTGCGCGCCGTGAAGTGGCCGAGCGTGAGCGAGATCGCGTGGGGGCTCGCCTCGGACCGCATCGCGATCATCCTCTTCGTGGCGCTCATCGTGATGACGATGCTCGCCGCTGGACCACTGCATCCGGTGGACAACTTCCTCAACGAGCTGCATCGACCCTACTGGGACCTCCTGCGCGAACCGCTGATCTTCTGGCCGGACAACGTGGCCTCCCGTTACGTGGCTCTGCCGGTTCTGGGGGTGACCGCTCTGCAGTTGGCCTACTGGCACCGAAGTTGGAGACCCATCATCCTGGGGGCGGGCGGCGTCTTCGGCATGATGTCGATGGTCTCGGTGATGAAGTTGTTCTTCAATCGGGGCCACGCCAAGAATTTCGACCCCGACTTCTTCGCGGGGATGGGCAACGTGGCCTTCCCTTCGGGGCACGGAGCCAACGCGATCCTCATCTACGGGCTGGTGCTGTTCCTGATCATCAGGTTCGGGGCGGCCAGACCGCACATCATCAAACGGTTGGCGTACTGCATCGTGGGTATCGCCGTACTCCAGTCCACCGTCTCGATCTACCTGCACTTCCACTGGTTCACGGATCTGCTGGCCGGGATGATCGCGGGAGGGTTCGCGCTGCGGCTCACGATCCGCCTGGACCGGATGATCCCGCATGGGCACACCGTCCAATGGTGGCCGTGGTACGGCGGGGGGTCCGAGGCCGAGGGATAGGGAGTCGTGCCAAGGGTCGCACGAGGGGCGTTCACCGAGAGTATCGGTTGACGCCCCTTCTTCATGTCCCGCCTCTTGCCTAATATACCCCGTGGGGGTATTTTCTGTGGCGGAGGTAGGAGATGAGCACAGGTCACACGGCCGGCGGCCATCAGGCCCATGGGCACTCGCAGCACGAAGGCCATGGCTCTGGAGGTCACGACGGCCATGGCGGTCACGGCGGCCATGAGGGGCATGGGGATCACGCCGCCATGTTCCGTGGCCGGTTCTGGTGGAGCCTGCTTCTGAGCGTGCCCGTGGTGTTCACCAGTCACATGGTCGCCGGTTGGCTGGGCTATCACGTGCCGGACACGCTCACCTGGGTGCCGCCCGCCCTGGGCACCGTGGTCTTCCTCTACGGCGGATGGCCCTTCCTCGCCGGAGTTCCATCGGAATTGCGCGACCGCCGGCCCGGCATGATGACCCTGGTGGCCATGGCGATCACCGTCGCCTTCGGGGCCAGCATGCTCGCCACCTTCGGGGTGGTCGGCACGGAACTCGACTTCTGGTGGGAACTCGTCCTCTTGGTCGTGGTGATGCTCCTCGGCCACTGGCTGGAGATGCGCGCGCTCGGACAGGCGTCGGGGGCGTTGGAGGCACTCGCCTCACTCCTGCCGGATCAGACCGAACGTGTCGGCGCCCATGGTCGGGTCGAACAGGTGCCCGTCGCGCACCTGGCCGCGGGCGACACCGTTCTGGTCCGTTCCGGAGGTCGTGTACCCGCCGACGGCG
The DNA here is from genome assembly GCF_000341005.1 of Nocardiopsis alkaliphila YIM 80379. Classification (GTDB taxonomy): domain Bacteria; phylum Actinomycetota; class Actinomycetes; order Streptosporangiales; family Streptosporangiaceae; genus Nocardiopsis; species Nocardiopsis alkaliphila. The sequence goes on from NZ_ANBD01000054.1 coordinate 37,250, forward strand.
TCGTCCTCCAAGGGCGGGCCGACGTCGATGAGTCCATGATCACCGGTGAGTCCCGCGCCGTCACCCGCACCGAAGGTGATCGGGTGGTCGCGGGGACCGTGGCCACCGACTCCTCCCTTCGCGTTCGTGTTGACGCGGTCGGTGACCAGACCACTCTCGCGGGGATCCAACGCCTGGTCGGTCAGGCGCAGGAATCACGCTCCCGCTCCCAGGCCCTCGCCGATCGGGCCGCCGGCTGGCTGTTCTGGTTCGCTCTCACCGCAGCCGTCATCACCGCCCTGGTCTGGGGGGTGATGCTCGGTGAACCCGGGCAGGCCGTGGAACGGACCGTCACCGTGCTGGTCATCGCCTGCCCCCACGCTCTGGGCCTGGCGATACCCCTGGTCATCGCCATCTCCACCTCCCTGTCCGCGCGCAACGGCATCCTCGTCAAGGACCGTTCGGCGTTGGAACGCACCCGCTCGGTGGACACGGTGCTCTTCGACAAGACCGGCACCCTCACCAAGGGCACGCCCGCCGTCGTCGATCTCACCGCCTTCGGCGATGGGTCCATCGAACGGCTCCTGGCCTTGGCCGGTGCCGTGGAGGCCGATTCCGAACACCCCTCGGCGAAGGCGATCCTCACAGCGGCCCGCGAGGCGGGGCCGGTGCCCACGGCCTCTGACTTCCGCTCTCTGCCCGGACACGGCGTCCGGGCCACCGTGGACGGAATCGACACGTACGTGGGTGGGCCCGCGCTCTTGGACTCCCTCGAACTCACCGAACCGGAAGGGTTGGCCGAACACACCCGGCCCTGGCGGGAACAAGGGTCGACCGTCCTGCACGTGATCGCCGACGGGGCCGTGATCGGAGCACTGGCCCTGGCCGACGAGGTCCGCCCGGAATCGGCCTCCGCCGTCGCTCGGCTCAAGGAGCAGGGAGTGCGGGTGGCACTCGTGACCGGTGACGCCCGTAACGTAGCCGACGCCGTGGCCGAAAAGCTCGGTTTGGACGAGGTGTTCGCCCAGGTGCTTCCGGACCAAAAGGACGCGGTCGTTCGCGATCTTCAGGAGCGCGGGCACCGGGTGGCGATGGTCGGTGACGGGGTCAATGACGCGCCCGCGCTCGCCCGCGCGGACGTCGGGATCGCCATCGGGGCCGGGACCGACGTGGCCATCGAGTCCGCCGGTGTGGTGCTCGCCTCGGACGATCCGCGCGCGGTGATCTCCGTTCGCGAGTTGTCACGGGCGGGTTACCGGAAGATGGTGCAGAACCTGGTGTGGGCGGCCGGCTACAACGTCGTCGCGGTGCCGCTGGCAGCGGGCGTCCTGGCGCCCCTCGGATTCGTTCTGGCTCCGGCCGTGGGCGCCGTCCTGATGAGCCTGTCGACCATCATCGTGGCGCTCAACGCCCAACTGCTGCGGAGCTTGGATCTGCGCCCCACCGACTGACCATGGACGCGTTCATCGGTCGGCGACTTGTCCCATTCCACCCCTGTCGAGGCTCGAATACCTCTACCGTCAGCAGAAACGGGACGGGAGGAGCTCACATGTACTGCGACTACTGCGGGAGCTGGAACGGTGGAGTGAACCAGAAGTGCAGGAACTGTCTGCGCCCACTGGGTGTTCGTGTGGAGTCGTCGCTGTGGAACGGACGGTCCTAGTGCCTCCGGTCGATCCGGAACCGACCGAGGTCATCGAGGCCTGGCTTCCGCACGACGCGCGGTGGCACACGCAGGCACGTGAACAGGCCCGACGTGGCCCGGAGCGGCTGCGGGCCTACGTCACGGAGTTGGTGCGCGATCATCGTGACGGCTCCACTCCCATCATCGATGACTACGACCTGCGCACCCTGGAGTCGGTGAAGGGGGACCTGCGGACGGGAGGACTCGGTGACGTGGACTGGCGCCGTGTCGCCCACGCGCTCACCCGCCCTGGGATCGGATGACCCCGGTAATGGCAGACTCCGGCCACTTTCATGGTCTGGATCCCTGAAGCGGGCGGTGGCAGGATTGGAGAGTCGTGTTCGCCCTCTTGTAGCGGGAGGGGGCTCACGATAGGGCCGCCGTCTCGACCGGTTACGAGGCGGCGGCCACCCCGTGACCGGACTGCTCGGCCCTCAACGCGTGGGGTGTGTCCCATGTTTCACGTGAAACACGGGAGAGGTGTTCGTGCCGCTTTGGCCTGCGGCTATGCGTCCATCTTCAGAGTGTGGGCCGGTTCGGGATGGTCCAGGCAGCGCCCCATCGCCCGTATCCAACGGTTGCCCCGTAGTCCCGTTTCCAATGCGACCAGGGTGGCCGCGTACTTGCTGAACCGGACCTCGCGCAACCCTGACTCGTGGAGTCGGCGCTCGGTCGTGGTCAATCCACCTCGTGTCTTGATCTCCAACAACACCACGTCCGGGCGCATCCGCACCGATCGATCTCCTCGATGCCCGACCAATCCACTGTCCACGGTCACCCGCTCCTCCCCGGAGAAGGAGACCACCGTGGTGCGGTGGTAGTCGGTCACCGCGGCGGGCGTCAGCCTGTCCGGCGACTCCATCCGGTATCGGGCCAGCGACCGGTCGAGGAACTCCCGGGTCCGCCAGGTCAACCGATCCGAGGGCGCTTCCATGGGCAACTCGAACCGCGCCTTGTCGGTGACACCACGCGCGCCCTTCGACTTCACCTCGAACATCTTGGTGCCCGTGTCCACGTAGGTGCGGGTGCGCACCTTGTACCGAAGCCGTCGTCCCTGCCGGTGGTCGTGAAAGGTCCGCAGGTCCGGAGTGTCCAGATAGGTGGACGAGTAGAGGAAGGAGGTCCGTCCGTCGATCTCCAGCACCCCGAGGTCCCGTTCCGCCCCTGCGAAGAGCACGGGCATCAGTTCGATGGGTACCAGGTACTTGCGGCAGGTGCGGGTGACCAGTGCGGCGCGTTCGTTGACCTCGGCCAGGGACATGGGTCGCAGTCGGTCCAGGCCGGGCGGTGCCTGATCGGGGGAGTGAGCGGGGGAAGGGTCGACGATGAGGGGCCTGGCCGGGTCTTCGGCGGCTCGATGGTTCACAGCCCACCCCACCAGGCCGGCATGGAGCGACGGCGCTCGCCGGATGTCGGGCCCGGAACCGGGCCCGCATCGGGTTCCAGGAACCGTACGTCCACCACCATGAGGTCGCGCACGTAGTCCACCTCGGTGACCTCCACGTGCCGCACCCGGGACCGAAGGCGTCCTTCCAGGTCTTGGCGGAGCGCCAGCGGGTCCTCGTGCACCACGTCCAGTGTCATGATCCGCCGTTGGATGCGAGGCAGCAGCCTCGGATGCCCGGCCACGTACAGGGTGCCCAACAATAGGACGTTCAGCCCGATCATGATCGGTGGTGGGGCGATCGCGTTCACCAGTCCCAGTGCGATGGCGACGAAGTAGTAGCCGATCTCGCCCTGACCGATCAGGTCCGAACGCAGTCGTAGGATCGACAACACACCGAACAACCCGAAGCCGACGGCCAACCCCACCTCTTGACGGGCCAGCGTCGACACCACGGCGAAGATGCCGATGTTCAAGGCCACATAGGCCAAGAGCAGGTCCCGGCGGCCGTGCCGACGGAAGTAGAGGACGTAGGACAACACCGTGATCGCGGCCAGGTCGACCGCCAACGCGAACCAGATCATGGTCGTCATCCTGTGCGGTGGTGGTGAGACGACCATGATCCTTGGATGAGGAAAACCTCATGAACGCCAGCGGGCGGTCGCCCAGGTGGTGTGGAGGTCACCCGGTCAGCCGGTAGCCCATACCCCGTACCGTCACGATTCGTTCCGGGCCCACCTTACGGCGCAACGCACGAACGAACACGTCCACCACGTTGGATCCCGGGTCGTGGTCGTAACCCCACACGTGCGACAGCATCTGCTGCCGGCTCAACACCTGGCCCTCATGCCGCATCAGCAGTTCCAGCAAGGCGAACTCGCGTGCGGTCAGGTCCACCGTCAGATCGTCCACCGAGGCTCTGCGGGTGCGCAGGTCCAAGGACAGCCCGCCCGCGCGCAGCACGGTCAGGTCGGCGGTGCGTTCGTTGCGCATCCGCAGCCGCACTCGGGCCAGTAGTTCCTCGAACCGGAACGGTTTGGTGACGTAGTCATCCGCCCCGATCTCCAACCCGGTCACGGTGTCGCGTACCCCGTCCCGTGCGGTCAGGATCACCACGGGGGTGTCCACCCCCATCGACCGGATCCGGCGCAGAACGTCGAAGCCGTCGGTGTCGGGCAGGCCCAGGTCCAACAACATCAGGTCGAACCCACCGGTGATGGCGTAGTCCACGGCCTCCGACCCGGTGCCCACCACGGTGGTGACGAACCCGTTGGCGGTCAGACCCTTACGGACGAACGAGGCGATCCGCTCCTCGTCCTCGACGATGAGTACGCGGCTCACGCGCGCTCCCTTCCAACGGTCCCATCGACTGGTATGACCAGGGTGAACGTGGATCCGTGACCGGGTGTGGAGCGTAGGTCCACCCGGCCGTGGTGGGCTTCGGCGATGGCCCGGACGATGGCCAGCCCCAACCCGGCGCCGCCGTCACCACCGCGGGCGGTTCGGCCACCACGTGAGAATCGTTCGAAGATTCGGCCGTGGTCCTCGGCCGGGATACCGGCCCCCTGATCCGACACCCAAAGCCGCACGTTCGAACCCACCAGGGCCGAACCGATGCGCACGGTCGAGCCGGGCGGGCCATACCGGACGGCGTTGGCGGCCAACTGCACCATCGCCTGGGTGATCCGTTGTGGGTCCAGTCGGGCGGTGCCTTCGGCGACGGCCTCCAGACGCCATGAACGATCGCCCAACGGCCGAACCTTGGCGTCGATGTCACTGGTCAGCTCGGCCAGAGAAACGGGTTCGGGACGCACGAAGTCGGGTTGCTGCGCCTTGGCGAGCAGCAGCAGGTCCTCCACGATGCGCCCCATCCGGTCCAGTTCGTCGGTGACCAGCCGGACCACCTCCTCCCGTTCCTCGGGGGAGTCACCCATCAGTTCCAGGTGGCCACGCACGATCGTGATGGGGGTGCGTAGCTCGTGACCGGCGTCGTCGACGAACCGTCGTTGCTCGTTGAACGCGCCCTCCAGCCGATCCAACATGATGTTGAACTGTTCGGCCAAGGCGGCGATGTCATCCCGCCCGGAAACCTCGATGCGCTGGGTGAGGTCCTCCTCGCTGATGGCGGCGGCGGTTCGGCGCACCAGCCTGACCGGAGCGAGGATGCGCCCGGCCACCCACCACGCCGCGCTACCCGTGGCGAACAAACCGAGCGTGCTCATCAGGGCGATCGTGCCCATGGTGGCGTTGACGGTGGCACGCTCCTGATCGGTGAAGTAACCGATCACGAACCAGCCCCCAGGGCCGTCGTTCCCTTCGGGGGGCAGCACGCGGAGCTTCTCCCACTCCACCGGTCCCGCCGGGGTCTCCAGGATGCCGCGGGCATTGGTCGAGCCCAAGATGGCCTCTACGGCCTCCGGATCCGCGGACAGGTCGTACGGCGGCTCCTGCCCCTGCCGGATGCGACCCGACTCGATGGCCGGATCGCCCTCGCTGCCGGGGGCGCCCGCCCGTTGGGGCGCGCCCTCGGTGCCTTCTCCCTCATCGACCCAGCCGAAGAGGATCTCGGAGTGGTCGGGATATTGCCGTTCCAGGTGGACACGGATGAGGGAGGACACGTCGGTGAAGGGCTCTCCGGTGCGCGGGTCGACACCGATGGAGGCGAATTCCTCGAACTCCCGGGTCTCCTGGCTGAGCGCCCGGTCGATCCGCTCGTCGGTCCGTGCGTTCAGGGCACTCCAGGTGACCACGTTGACCAGGAACAGCACGATGGCCATCAGCAGGATCACCCAGCTCATGATGAGCAGTCGTGCGGGGACGCGTCGGCGCTGAGGGATGTCGGGTCGGGGGCCGCGCAGCACCAGTGTCGGCAAGAGCGACGTATGCACGGATGGGCCTTCGCCGGGTCCACTCCCAGACGGGACGTGGACGGTGGTGGCCTCGGTGTCGTCTCGCTCAGTCATCGTCGTCCTCGAAACGCGCGTCCAGGCACGCCTCCCACCAGTCGTCCCACGTGTCCTCGTCCCAGTGTTCGTGACCGGTGTGTCCGTCGAGGCAATCGAAGGGGAATCCGGTCGATCGCTCGGGGACCGGTGATGGCTCGGTGGTGCCCGAGTCCTCCTCGACCGGATCGAGGGGTTCTTCGGTGAGCGGCTGAGGAGGATCGTCCACACCATCGCCGGGTTCGGTGGTGGCGACTCCGGATGACTCACCCACCACCACCTCCGAGGCGGGGGCGGTTTGCGGGCCGCGTAGGGATAGCGCCCAGACCAGGGCGGCGGTGGCCACGAGGACGATCGTCAACGCCCCGGCCGCCAGTGGCACCAGAGGTGATCTCATGCCATCGAGCCTCCTCGCCTCGCAGGAAGTGAGCATGAAACGGACATGAGGAAGTCTTCATCTTCCCAGTTCATCCGGGGGAGGCAGGGCGGTACGGCTCGATTCAGGAGATTTCGAGGAAGGAGTTCAGTAGCGGCGACCGCGGAGCTCGGCGACCAGGACGGCGGCCTGGGTACGACGCTTCAAGTCCAGCTTGGCCAGCAGCGCCGACACGTAGTTCTTCACGGTCTTCTCCGCCAGGTACAGGCGTTCACCGATCTGTCGGTTGGTCATCCCCTCACCGATGAGGTCGAGGATCTGTCGTTCCTGCGGGGTCAGTTCGGCGAGGGGGTCGGGTTCGGCCTGCGTGCCGCGCAGGCGCTCCAGCATCGCTCCGGTGCTACCCGAGTCCAACAGGGAACCCCCGGCGGCAACGGTGCGCACCGCGCCGACCAGGTCGGCACCGTGGATCTGTTTGAGCACGTAACCGGCAGCGCCGGCCATGACGGCGTCGTAGAGAGCGTCCTCGTCGGCGAAGGAGGTGAGCATCAGGCAGGCGATCTCGGGGTGGTCGGAACGGATCTCCCGGCACACCTGTACCCCTGAACCACCGGGCAGTCGCACGTCCAACACCGCGACGTCGGGCAGAACGACGGGGATGCGCGATAGGGCCTGTTCGGCGGTTCCGGCCTCACCGACGACGGTCATGTCGTCCTCGGTCTCCAACAGCGCCGCGACACCGCGCCGGACGACTTCGTGGTCGTCGACGAGGAAGACCCTGATCTGCTTCCGAGTCTCCTCGGTTCCAACGCCCGACATCGGTCCTCCCTTTTGTCGAGTCCGTACGCTCGCCACACCACTCCGAGGAAGACGTTAATACGTGTAAGAGGTCAGTCGGGGGTCTTAGGACATCAACCTGCCCGGTCAAAAGTCCCATAACCGGCCAATTCGGTGCACGGAAAAGGGGGATGTCCGCGAGCGGTACGGACGTGATGATCGCCGCGCCACCGTCACCGTATCGCTACGCAGGGCCCCGGGGAACCGGCCCCGGGGCGCGGAACCCTCAGGGGCGATGGTCGGCCCACGGACGGGCCAGCTCGAAGGCACGGCAGGCCCGCAACACTCGGGCGTCCGAGTGACGGGGACCCACCAGCTGAAGGCCGATCGGCAGCCCCGATCCACTGAATCCGCAGGGCACGCTCGCCGCCGGCTGTTGCGTCATGTTGAACGGGTAGCTGAATCCCGCCCACGAGGTCCACCGTTTCCCGGCCGACTCCGGTGGCGACTCCAGCCCGGCCTCGAAGGCCACCATCGGCGTGGCCGGTGTCAGGAGTAGGTCGTAGGTTTCGTGGAAACGACCCATTCGGGCCCCCATGGCCATCCGCAGCGCCATCGCGGTCAGGTAGTCCTGCGCCGAGTAGGTCAGGCCCTCCTCGATGATCTCCCGCAGTCCCGGGTCCTGTAGTTCACGTTCGCGTTCGGTGAGCTTCTCGGTGGCCTTGGCCGCACCCGAGTACCAGAGCACGTGGAATTCCTCCATGGACTCGGGAAGTCCAGGGTCCGCCTCCTCCACCCTGGCGCCCAGGTCCTCGAACACGCGTACCGCCTCGGCCACCGATCGAGCCACCTCCGGGTCCACCGACAAACCACCCAGGGTGGGGCTGTAGGCGATCCGCATGCCCCGGACCATCTGGCGTGGGTCGTCGCCGTGTCCGGCTTCGGCCAGGCCGTGGCCGGGGGTCGGCATCGCCATCCAGTCTCGGGAGTCGAACCCCGAGATCACGTCCAGCAACAACGCCATGTCACCCACGGTCCGCGTCATCGGACCGGTGTGCGCCAGTGAACCGAACGGGCTCGCGGGATAGTGCGGCACCAGTCCCCAAGTGGGCTTGATCCCGCAGATTCCGGCGAAGCTCGCCGGGATGCGGATGGAACCGCCTCCGTCCGTTCCCGTGGACAACGGGCCCATCCCGGCCGCGACCGCCGCCGCCGACCCCCCGCTGGAGCCGCCCGGGGTGGTGGACAAGTCCCACGGGTTGCGGGTGATACCGGTGAGCGGGCCGTCGGTGACGCCCTTCCACGCCAGTTCGGGGGTGGTGGTCTTGCCGACGAAGACCGCTCCGTGTTCACGCATACGCGCCACGACCGGGGAGTCCTCTTCCCACGGCCCCTCCTGGGAGGAGGTCACCGAACCCTTCAGCGTGGGCCAGCCCTTGGTCAGGTGGATGTCCTTGACCGAAGCGGGCACCCCATCGAGCTTCCCCACGGGTTCGCCCCGCCGCCACCGCCGTGCCGAGGCGTGGGCGGCCTCACGGGCCTCTTCCGGGCGCACCAGACAGAACGCGTTGAGCGCCGGATTGTCCCGATCGATACGTTCGAGCACGGAGTCCACCGCCTCCACCGGGGACAGTTCCCCGGTGGAGTAGGCGTGTAGGAGTTGCTCGGCGGACAGGTCGGCCGGCGTGCTCTCACCGGTGCGTGCCGGGGGGACGGCGTGGCTCGCCTCGGTCCCACCGAGGGGTGTGCCCATGTCTTCGGTCCCGGCCCGGTCGGAACGGATCGTCACTTCAGCCTCCCAAGTCACGCGAAGGATCAGCCGGGCACGTAGCCTCGGCCCTTGTCCACGACATTGCGCAGTTCACGCCCGTCCAGGTAACGGGCGAGACCATCCAGGAACAGCTCCATCAGGTCCTCGCGCCACCCGACCACGTCACCGGACATGTGCGGGGAGACGAGGGAGCCTGGCAGGCCCCACAGCGGGTTGATGGCCTTGAGGGGCTCCTGTTCGAAGACGTCCAAGGCCGCCCCGGCGATCGTTTCCTGGTCCAGGGCGACGACGAGGTCGGACTGGACGACGATGGGTCCGCGGGCGATGTTGATCAGCCGCGCGGTGGGTTTCATTCGGTGGAGGAAGCGCTGGTCGACCAGCCCTCGGGTGGCGTCGGTCAGGGGCGCTGCGATGATCACGTAGTCGGCTTCGGGAAGCGCGTCGTACAGGGTGGGCCCGCCGTCGGCGGTACGTTTGTCCAGGCTGGAGGCGAACACCTGCCCGAAGTCGGGGTCCCCGTCCCGAGCGTGGCTACCGGAGGCGCGCACCCGTAGGCCCACGGCGGCGAGTTTGCGTCCGATGGCGCGGCCGATGGGGCCGGTGCCGACGATCAGGGCACGTTTGTCGCTGATCCGCTCGGTCTCGCGATGCCGCCACTGGCGTTCCCGTTGGAGGTTCCACGTGCGATGGAAGTCCTTGGCGAAGGCGATGACCAGCCCGAGGACGTATTCGGCGATGTGCTCGTCGAAGACGCCACGCGAGTTGGTGACCACCACGTCGCTGTCCACCAGCTCGGGGAACATCAGGTTGTCCACTCCGGTGGTGGCGGCGTGGATCCACCGCAGATTGTCGGCCTTGCCCCAGGAGGAGGACAAAGCCTCGGTGAACAGATCCCACACCAAGAGCGCGTCGGTTCCGGGAAGGGCGGCGGACAGTCCGTCGGCGGTGGTGTAGACGACCTCGCCGAGGCCGGGGTGGTCATCGAGGCGTTCGTGGTCCGGGGGCAGGTCCTCCCCGTGGAGAACCAGCAGCCGAGGGCGTTCGGGTGCGAAGACGGTGTTGGTACTGGGCGGACGGTTCACTGATGAGAGCTTTCCGGTAGCGACGGTTACCTGTGGTGCCGTCGGGGTGCTGGTTCGCCCTGCACGAGAAACGCTAGGGAGCGCACATGGGATTGTCAACAATCCACAAAAGTGTTCGTTCTGGGGCGAAAGTGCACTTCTGTACCCCGATGGCACTGCTGGGATACCCGTACCGAAGCAGAACTATTGCCGTACCCGGTTGGTTGATCCTAGGATTGTCGACAATCAACATCACTGTGACCTCAGTGGCCCGGAACCACGGGTCGGGTCGCTCTTGTGGACCCTGTAGGCCCCGCCGAAGGGAACCCGATTGCCCAGGTACATGACCGTCACACTCGCTCGACGCGGCGTCTGGTGTGTCGCGGAACTCCTCGACGAGGACGCACCCCGCACCTGTGAGGCCGTGTGGAACGCGCTGCCCCAAGGCGACGCCGCCCAACACGCCAAGTACGCGCGCAACGAGGTCTACACGATGGTGCCGAGGTTCGCCGATCCCGAACCCGGCCAAGAGAACCCCACCGTCACGCCGATCCCCGGCGACATCGTCTACTTCTCCTTCGATTCCGGAATGCTCGACCGTTCCTTCAAGGAGGACAAGGGCATCGGCCACCTCCCCGGGGTGACCGACCTGGCCCTCTTCTACGGCCGCAACAACCTGCTGATCAACGGTGACGTGGGCTGGGTGCCCGGCAACGTGTTCGCCACCGTCGTGGAGAACCTGCCCGCCATGGCCCAGGCCTGCAACGACGTCTGGCGTTCCGGCAGTGTCGGCGAACGCCTCCTGTACGAACGATGGGAACGCTGACCGGCGACCCTCGTCCAGTGGCCACCACCGCGCGTCGGGGGGTCTTCGGAAGAGCTCCGCCGCCGTTCCATTCCACACCGCATCACCCCGCACACCAGTCATTTCGCACACGAACCGAGCACATCAACGGGAGGTGAGTGACCGATGCGAACCCAGGGAACCGGAGCGGCCCTCGAGGGCGGCCCCGAACACACGACCGGAGTGGTGCCCACGCAGAGTGTCGTCGAACCGTCGGCGGCGACCACGACACCCTGGCAGGCCGGGGTGGGCGTCATCGCCCCCTATGACTTCGCCCTCGACCGTGAACTGTGGAGGTGGACGCCCGATGACGTCTCGCTGCACGTCACCCGCCTGCCCTACGTCCACGTGCCGGTCACGGTCGACCAGGCCGCCGTCCTCAGCAAGGGGAGGGGGGTGACCCGGGCCGTCCGGGCGCTCATGGCCCCCGAACCCTTGGCCGTGGGCTATGCCTGCGCCTCCGGCAGCTTCGTCCATGGCGCCAAGGGCGAACGCGAACTCCACCGCACCATACTCGCGGCGGGAGCCCCACGGGCCGTCACCACCTCGGGGGCGCTGATCAATGCCCTGGAGATCCTCGACGTCGATCGGATCGCGGTGGTCACCCCGTACGTGAACGAGGTGACCGAACGCTTGTTGCACTACCTCACCGAACACGGCATCGGCGTCACCTCCAGTGTCGGGCTCGGCCTGCTCAGCCACATCTGGAGGGTCACCTACGCCGAGGTCTCCCGCGCGGTGCGGGAGGTCGATCGCCCCGAGGCGCGAGCGGTGTTCATCAGCTGTACCAACGTCCTCACCTACGACATCATCGCGCCCTTGGAACGCGAACTGGGTAAACCGGTCATCGCGGCCAACCAGGTCACCATGTGGGCCGTCATGCACGCGGCCGGCCGCCGCGCCGTCGCACACGGACAGAGCCTGATCGACGTGGCCGCGCCCACCGCCGCCTGAGGAACACGCCCACGCCGGCACTTCCAGCCACCGCCCGGGAGGGCATCACGGACCCAAGGAGAGAACATGACCCGCGTCGGATTCCTTTACCCCGGTCACAGCGCCGAGGACGACTACCCGGTCTTCGCCGAGCGCCTCGGTGGTGTCGAACTGCCCTTGGTCCACACACTCATGCGCGAGGACGCACACCGGGTGGACGCCCTGCTGGAGGTCGGCGGTCAGGACGTGCTGGCCGAAGGAGCCCGAGAGTTGGCCACTATGGAGGTCGACTCCGTGGTCTGGGCCTGTACCAGTGGCAGCTTCGTGTACGGCTGGGAGGGGGCCCGCCGGCAGGTTCAAGGGGTGCGCGACATCGTGGGAGTCCCCACCTCCAGCACTTCCTTCGCCTTCGTGCACGCCCTGCGCCAACTACGCGTTCGGCGGGTCGCCATCGCCGCGACCTATCCCGACGACGTCGCCCGACGCTTCGTGGACTTGCTCACCGAAGCGGGAATCACCGTCGTGTCCATGACCGCTCGTGGCATCACCACCGCGGCGGAGGTGGGACTTGTGGAACCCGAGGAGGCTCTCGACTTCGTCATCTCCAACGACCACCCCCGGGCCGAGGCGATCCTGGTGCCGGACACCGCCTTGCACAGTGCGGATCTCATCGACCCCATGGAGGCGCTTGTGGGCAAGACGGTGCTCACCGCCAACCAGGTCAGTGTCTGGGAAGGGCTGCGTCTGGCGGGCCGAGGCGATGCGCGTTCTGGACCGGGCGACCTGTTCCGTTCCGGATCCTCCATGGTCCGTAGCGCCTTCGCCGCCCGTTAGCCTCGGTGGCCGGCCCGTGCCCGTGGTGTTCATCGAGGGCCGCCACCCCATGACCTCGGCCGACGTCTCGATCGCCTTGTGACCCCGACCCCGAGAAGGGAAAACCCATGTCAGCCCCTGGCCAGCTCAGACCCGTCCCACGGCGCTCCACCGCCGAGTTGATCGCCGACCAACTGCGTTCGGCGATCATGTACGGTTCCCTGTCCCCCGGAGACCAGCTCGGTGAGGCCGAACTCGCCGGACGACTCGGAGTGAGCCGAGGGCCGCTCCGGGAGGCGACGCAGCGTCTGGTCCAAGAGGGTCTGCTCCGCAGCGAACGACACAGGGGCCTGTTCGTGCGGGAATTGGCCCCCTCGGACGTCCGGGACGTCTACGTCGCCCGGCTCGCGGTGGAACGGGCGGCGTGCGAGCTGATCATGCGGGGCAACCGGGGTGAGGCGCTGGCCCGACTCACCCCTGCGGTGGACCGGCTGGTGGAGGCCGCCGCTCATGGAGACCGGGACGAGATGAGCGACGCCGACCAGGAGTTCCATCGGACCCTGGTGAGCTGTTCGGGCAACTCTCGGCTGGAGCGCATGGCCCAGACGCTGCTGGTGGAGACCCGTATGTGCCTGACGGTGATGCAGAAGGTCTATCCCGAGCCGGAGGAGCTGCTGGAGGAGCACCGACGAATCCTGGACGCCATCGTCGAGGGCGCGGAGGAGCGGCTGCTCTCCCTGATCGAGTCGCACATGCTGGACACCGTCGCTCGCATCAACGGGGAGGTCGAGGCGGGAGACGGCGAACGGCCGGGGGCCGATTCGGTGGACTGAGCCGGAAGGTACCGGACACCAGGACCGAGGAAGAGGGGCGGGCACCGCGCGGCGGCCCCGGCCCCTTTCCGTCCCGAAGGATCCCGGTGGTCAGGAGAGCCCGCCGATCCCCACGTACTTCGTGTTCAGGAACTCCTCGACGCCGACCCGGCCACCCTCGCGACCCAGCCCCGAGTGCTTCACCCCGCCGAACGGGGCCGCCGGGTTGGACACCACACCCTGGTTCAGTCCGACCATGCCGGCCTCCAAGGCCTCACTGACTCGGAAGGCACGATTCAGGTCCTGGGTGTACAGGTAGCTCACCAGGCCGTACTCGGTGTCGTTGGCCGCCTGGACGACCTCTTCCTCGGTGTCGAACGGCATCACCGGGGCCACCGGACCGAAGATCTCGGTGGTGGACAACTCCGCCGCGAACGGTACGTTCGCCAACACCGTCGGCTGATAGAAGTGTCCCGGCCCCTCACCGGGGCCGCCGCCCACCAGTACGTTCGCGCCGCGCTCCACGGCGTCGTCGACCAACTCCTGCACCTTTCGCAGGGCCTTCTCGTCGATCAGCGGCCCCACTTCCACGTCGTCGTCCAGGCCCCGGCCCGAACGGAGCGCGCCCATGCGTTCGCTGAGCCGACGTGAGAACTCCTCCGCGATCCCGGACTGGGCGTAGATCCGGTTCGCCGCCGTGCAGGCCTCACCGATGTTGCGCATCTTGGCCAGCATCGCCCCATCGACCGCGGCGTCCAGGTCGGCGTCGTCGAACACGATGAACGGGGCGTTACCACCCAGCTCCATGGAGGTCCGCAGCACCTGACCGGCGCTCTGTTCCAACAGTTTGCGCCCCACCGCGGTAGAGCCGGTGAAGGACACCTTGCGGATCCGGCCGTCGGTGAGCAGCGGCTCGGTGATCCCGCCCGCGTCCGTGGTGGGCAGGACGCTCAGCACACCTTCGGGCAGGCCCGCCTCGGTGAGGATGTTGGCCAACGCCAGCGCCGACAAGGGGGTCTGCTGTGCGGGCTTGAGGATCATCGTGCAGCCCGCTGCGATGGCCGGCCCGATCTTGCGGGTGCCCATCGCCATGGGAAAGTTCCAAGGGGTGATGAGCATGCTGGGTCCGACCGGCTGACGCATGATGAGGAAGCGCGACTTGCCATCCGGTGAGGTGGAGAACCCACCCTCGATCCGCACCGCCTCCTCGGAGAACCAGCGGAAGAACTCGGCGGCGTAGGCGATCTCTCCCTTGGCCTCGGCCAGTGGTTTGCCCATCTCCAGGGTCATCAGGATCGCCAGTTCCTCCTGATGGTCCATCAACAGTCGGTAGCCCCGGTGCAGGATTTCGCTGCGCTCTCGAGGGGAGGTCTTCGCCCACTCGGGCTGGGTCCTGTCCGCGATCTCCAGGGCCTCCATGGCGTCGTCCTCGCTCGCGTTCGCGACCTCGCAGAGCACCTTGCGAGTAGAGGGGTCCTCGACGGGGAAGGTGGACCCCGATGAGGATTCACGCCACTTCCCGCCGAGGAAGAGCATCTTGTTCACCTGCGCGACGACGTGTGCTTCCCGATCCGACATGCCTGGCTCCTCGATCGACTCGTGTCAAAGAACTGCCCGGCGTGAGTCCGCTGGACACCACCGCGCCCCGGATGTTTCCATAGCATCGTCGATTGTCAACAATCCTACGGAATCCAACAGAAGGAATTGAGGCCATCGCATGGCGGATCTCTCCCCGGCCCTCAAGCAGGCGACCCCGGTCATCGCCGCGCGAGGTGAAGGTGTCCACATCTACGACGAGGACGACCGCCGTTTCCTGGACTTCACCGCCGGAATCGGCGTGACCAGCACCGGTCACTGCCATCCCAAGGTGGTCGCCGCCGCACAGGAACAGGTCGCGACGCTGATCCACGGCCAGTACACCACCGTGATGCACCGGCCACTGCTGCGACTCACCGAACGCCTCGGAGAGGTTCTGCCCGAAGGGCTCGACCGGTTGTTCTACGTCAACTCCGGGAGTGAGGCGGTCGAGGCGGCCCTGCGCCTGGCCCGGCAAGCCACCGGACGTCAGAACGCCATCGTCTTCCAGGGCTCCTTCCACGGCCGAACCATGGGCGCCGCGTCCTTGACCACCTCCGGCACCAAGATCCGCGCCGGGATCGGCCCGCTCGTGCCCGGTGTGGTGGTCAGTCCCTTCCCGTACGCCTACCGTCTGGGCATGTCCGAGGCCGACGCCGTCGCCCACGCCCTGCGTGAACTCGACTACCAGTTCGCCACGGTCACCTCCCCCAAGGACACCGCCGCCGTGTTCATCGAACCGGTCCTGGGCGAGGGTGGCTACGTTCCTGCTCCGGACACCTTCCTCCAAGGACTGCGCGAGCGCGCCGACCAGCACGGGTTCCTGCTGGTCGCGGACGAGGTACAGACCGGCTTCGGGCGTACCGGCACCTTCTGGGGCCACGAGCCCTCCGGTATCCGACCGGACATCGTCATCACCGCCAAGGGCCTGGCCAGTGGCTTTCCGCTCTCCGCCATCGCCGCGCCCTCGGCCATCATGGACAAGGCCTGGCCGGGGTCCCAAGGCGGCACCTACGGCGGCAACGCCGTCGCCTGCGCCGGAGCACTGGCCACCCTGGACGTCATCCAAGAAGAAGGGCTCGTGGAGAACTCCGCCCGCCAAGGGGAGCGCCTCCAACAGGGCCTGGCCAAGATCGCCGAGTCGCACCCGGCCATCGGCGACGTTCGAGGCCGCGGCCTGATGCGGGCCTGCGAGTTCGTCAAGGCCGACGGTTCGCCCGACGGCGACACCGCACAGCGCGCTCAACGGGCAGCCGCCGAGAACGGGTTGCTCCTGCTGACCTGCGGCCCGGCCGGGAACGTCGTCCGCTTCATTCCGCCGCTCATCGTCGACGCCGACCAGGTCGACTCCGCCCTCGAACTGTGGGCGTCCTCCGTGGAGGAGGTCGCCTGACCCGCCCGGACGCCGCCGATCGATCGGCGGCGTCCGCATGGCCTGGCTCACACCGGAAAATGGCGCGAACCCACTCTGACACCGTGATAGAGTCGGAGACGTCGTAAGGGAGAGCACCAAGCCACCCGGGCGACACACAACTGAACAACATGCACTCGTAGCTCAATGGATAGAGCATCTGACTACGGATCAGAAGGTTGGGGGTTCGAGTCCTCCCGAGTGCGCCACCTTGAGACAGTGGCAGAATGGCCCTGAACTGCGGAAACGCGGTTCGGGGCCATTCTGTTCGCGGTGCCGGTGCACACCCGGCTCCGGCATGGGAGCCAAGTGGACTCCAAGACATACCAGCTCTGAGCTGCTGTTATTCCTGTGAGCTCCGGTGGGAGCCAACCGTTTCAGATGTTCGGCCGACTTTCGTCGGATTGCGATTACCGTATCCACGCCCCCAGAACACCGTCCTTTGGCCCGAAGGTGGGGATCAGGCCTCCAGCAGGCCCTTCAAGGTCGATCCCCCACCCGGGATCGGAAAAACTCCTTGCGGATGATGCCTCGCTCGAAGCAAGGCATCGACCGCTGACATCCGGCCGGGGAAGAGCACGGGGTCTACTACCTGTATCGACGGGCGTTGCCGCCTGCTCGGCCGTTCCCGTGACACCTACCACTGGCGCCTGCCCCCGCACCAACCCCGGTCAAAGGAGCCGGCCACGCGACCCTTACCCGGCTGCACTCACCGACGATGAATGGGTCCGGGTGCTGGAGTTGATGAACAGCGAGCCCTACGCCGACCTGCCGCCCGCCCAGATCTGCGCCCGAAAACTGGACGAGGGCCGCTGCCACTGCTCGGTGTCCACGATGTACCGGATCCTGCGCACACACGGCCAGGCCGGAGAGAGCCGCCACCCACCCGCCCAAGACCGTGCCCGAACTCCGCGCGGACGCACCGGGGCAGGTGTTCACCTGAGACATCACCCGCCTCAAAGTTCCCCGGCGTGGTGAGTACTTCCACGCCTACGGGGTCATCGACATCTACTCCCGGTACGTGGTGGCGCACACGGTGGAGCGGGCCGAGTCCGGGGCGCGGGCGCGGAGCTGCTCAAGGGTCTGGCCGCGGCGAACGGGGTGCCTCCCGGGGTGGTGCACGCCGACCGGGGTGCGGCGATGACCTCCAAGGAGGTCTGTCAGTTGCTGTTGGACCTGGGGTTATCGAGCGTTCGCATTCGCGGCCCGAGAACTCCGATAACCCGTACTCCGAGGCGCAGTCAAGACCCTCGAGTACGCGCCTACCCGGACCGGTTCGCGTCGTTGGCGCACGCCCGTGAGTGGTTGGAGGGGTTCATGGCCTACTACGACCACGAGCACCGACATTCGGGGATCGGGTACCACAGCCCTGCGTCGGTGCACTTCGGTACCGCCGGGCAGGTCCGCGAGCAGCGGGCCCGGGCCCTGGACCAGGCCTATGCCGCCCATCCGGAGCGGTTCTCGCGCCGACCGGAGCCGCCTCGGCTGCCCGAGACGGTGTGGATCAACGACCCGGCCCGCCGTTCAGACCCCACACCACAGATTGTTTGAGCAGGTCAACGTCTCATTTGACTTGACATCTTCCGCGATGCCCCACGGCGGTGGCCTCAGAAGATCGGGGGTGAAGCCATCGGATATCAGTGATCGCCGAGGCGGTCCAGGATGTGCCGGGTGTGGGCCCGCAGCACGGGAAGAGCCCTCTCAGCAACATCCTGGGCGCCTGGGACGAAACCGGCAAGCCCTTCCAGTACTTCCTCGAACGCCCTCGGGAACGCCTCGGCCAACATCACCACGCGCCCGATCAGGAGTTCCGGATCCAGCCCGAGGGTGTCAGCGGCCTTCCTCAACTGGTGGCGTCTGATCCGCGACGCGATGCGCTCCCCGCCGATGGACAGGGCCACCGACCTGTCGACTTTCCGAGCGTCGTAGGCCAGACCCGTGGCCAGGTCGTACAGCGGAGCCACCCGGGTCAGCCCCGGTGCGCGCAGCACAGAGATGTTCTTCGCGTGCCCGTCGGGGGCTCCGGCCACCAGGTTGACGATCAGGAAGTCCGCGAGGGCGAGCCGGTCGTCGAACAAACCGGTCGACTCGCGGATGAGGACCCGCATCATGTCCGCGAGTCCCGGTCCGTTGCGGGACTCGTACTTGTGCGCGGGCATTCGCCCGCACGCTTGCGCGAAGTCCTCTTGGTGCGTGCGCAGGACACGATCGCCGGACAGGGACCGGTCGAAGCGGTCGATCACGATGGCCCACTGGTCGTCGAACCGGGTGAGGGTGCTCTTGGCGACGACCACCTCCACGGCCGAGGCCGCCTCCATGGTGACGTGCTCGACCAGGGCCTGGTGGTGCAGTTGCTTGATCCCCGGCTTGACGATGTGCGTGGTGGCAGCGCTGCCGTGGGCCGTGTGCCAGCGCCCGTCGATCCTCGCGAGTGCGAACTTCTCCTGCTGCCCGCCCAACGACCAGTGTTCCCCTGGCATCGTCCAGGACGGCTCATCTCCGGCGAGTGCGCGGATCCGCGCGGCGATCTCGGTGTCGCTGGTCGGTTGGTGTTCGCCCTCGCGTGTGCGAAGCTCCTCCAGGTCCTCCTCGCGACAGAACTGGACGGCTCCTGGACAGTCCCAGCCCATCGCCGCGAGGATGCCGAAGGCATCGTCGACCGAGACCCCGAGTTGGTCGGACCACGCGGCGCGCGCGCCCTCGTTCTCGGGAAGCAGCCCGAACAGGTACGGGCTGACTCTTTTCGCTGGGTGTGCGGCTCGTTGGATGGGCAGGCGCGCGGAGAGTGCCACCTCGCCGTCGCGCACGTACTCAGCCGTATAGGAGAACGTCGGGTCCTCGTCGGAGGCTGCGCGTTCCAGGTGTCCCACGACCTCACCTGACAGTAGGACGGCCAAGCGCTCAATCATCGTCGGTGCTCCTGGTGTCAGCGGTCGGCAGGCCCCAGGAGGCCCGGCGCGCTCGCGAGGCCGTCCTCAGGTCGGCGCCGACGTCGTCCGGTTCGTCCTGCCGGGTGCCCGTCTTCTGCGCGGGTGCGGCACGGGTCCGATCGGAGCTCTGCTGCGCCTGTGGCGCGTCGCCGTTTGATCGCAGGGTGAGGGTGAGGTCCAGGGCGGCGAAGAGTCGCAGTAAGGGCTCCAATTCGGCGCCGCGGTGTCCGGCCTCGACGCGGGCCAGCCAGGAGCGGGAGACACCGGCCCGGACTGCCAGGGCCGTCTGGCTGAGGCCCTGGGAGAGCCGCTTATCGCGGACCAGAGCGCCGAGTTTGGACCACCCTGTCAGCGTGAACTCTTCCGGCATCGCATGTTCTCCGTCCTCGTTCGAGGACATTGTAAGCATGTCCTCGAACGAGGACAAACACGAGTTGTCCTCGAGCGAGGACAGTAGAATCGATGGGCGGTGGACGACTTCAGGTCGACCGATGAACATGCGGGGGCGTCCACACGAAACTCCGACTCGCCCTGCCGAGGAGATTCTGTGGGTTTCGTGCGGCATGGCCTGCGCAGCGGGGCAAGACCATCCCGCGGCCGCCGTCTGACGTCGGTCATGGGACTCGAGTCGGCTCCCACGGCATGGGCGGCGCAGGGTGTGCGGAACTCTCAGGATCGGCTGGAGATCCGTGCGCCGCCAGGTCCCGGGTTCTCTTCGCGGTCGCTGCCGGTCGATGACCTGACCGACTTCTTCTCCACCGGTTCGAAGACCGCACGGTTTCGCTACGAGGCAGTACTGATGACGCATGGGTCGGCCACCGAGGTGGCCGATGAGGTGCCCCCGACCCTCGGCACGGTGGAACCGGTGAGTGACGAGAAGTGTTTCCTGAGGATGGGGTCGAACAACCTCGATCACTTGGCCGTGTGGACGGCTGCGTTCGGTTGCGAGTTCGAGGTGGTCGAACCCTCCGAACCACAGGAGCGCCTCAGGGACCTGACATCTCGCCTTCAGCGATCGGTCGGGCTGGAAGGGCCTCCCTCCCACTGAAGGTCAGAACCCGCGCCGTGCACGGGTGAAAGGACGTTATGGCCGTACTGGACCACCGAAGCCTCAACCGAGCCACACCGCACCGGCAGTTGCTGCTGCGATCCTCCGACATGTCCGCGGTGGAGGTGATCGAGCACTTGGTGGGTCTTCAGGCTCAGGACCCCGTCCCGCCTGATGTGGGGCTATGGAGCAGGATGAGGAACTTCGGCATCGATGATCTCGAAAAGTCACTTCACGAGCGCGCCGTCGTGCGATCGACCCTTTTCCGAGGTACGCAACATCTGGTCTCCGCCGAGGACTATCTGTGGCTGCGTCTTCTACTACAGCCGATGTCGGACCGCTGGCAAAAGGGTGGGTTCGGTCGGTTCACCCGTGGGATCGATCTCGTCGCACTCGCTGGGAGGGCACGAGTCGTGATCGGTACCGGGGTCGTGGCCAGGCCCGACCTGGGGCGGGCTCTGGCCGGGCAGGGACGCGGTCGCGCTCGCCCGTTCGGTACAGGGAGTGCTTCCGGTGGTCCATCCGCCACCGAACGGCCTTCGGGGGCGGCGCGGGACCACTCCGTTCACGTTGGCCGAGCAATGGCTCGGGCGGCCGTTGTCCGAGGTGCCCTCCCCCAGGATCTGGTTCTGCGGTACCTGGCCTCCTTCGGCCCGGCCACCGTCAAGGACATCCAGACCTGGAGCGATATGACCCGACTGCGTGAGGTCGTCGGCCGGTTGCGCCACCGGTTGCTGGTGCTGGGTGGCGAAGAGGGCGCAGACCTGTTCGATCTGCCCGACGCACCTCGCCCCGACCCGGACACCTCGGCGCCGGTTCGCTTCCTGGCGGCCCTGGACAACGTGGTGCTGGGACACGCCGATCGCTCTCGGATCATGCGGCAGGAACAGCGCAAGCACGTCATCGTCCATGCGGCGTTATTCGTGGACGGTTTCGTGCACGGGCTATGGAAGATCGATCGGACAAAGGGGTCGGTCGTTTTGAGCGTGCGACTGTTCGAATCGTTGCCGAGCACCGAGAAGGAGAACGTCCTCCGGGAGGGAGGACGTCTGTTGCGCTTCGCGGCCGGCGGAGCCGACGACCACGACATCCGATTCACCATGGTTCAGGACTGAGCGAAGCCGTCGGGGACGGTCTGGTAGCGTGCCCGATCTGCCCCTGGGACCGCTCCCACCCTGGGCCGACCATTCCTTGAACCGTTGGAGGCCCGATGTCCGCCTCGCCCACACCGGTCCGAAACTGGGCCGGAAACCTCACCTACGCCAGCCCTCGGATCCACCGGCCGACCAGTGTGAACGAACTCGCCGCACTGGTGCGCCTCACCCCCCGGATCCGGGCGTTGGGCAGTGGACACTCCTTCAACCAGGTCGCCGACTCCGGGAACGACCTCGTTCGGCTCGACGCCCTCCCACGAGAGATCGAGATCGACCCGGTCTCGTCCACGGTCACCGTCTCGGCGGGCACCCGTTACGCCGACCTCGCCGCCGAACTGCACCGGCGGGGGTTCGCCCTGGGCAACCTGGCCTCACTGCCGCACATCTGTGTGGCCGGCTCCTGCGCCACCGGGACACACGGCTCGGGTGATCGACAGCGCTGCCTGTCCGCGGCGGTGCGGGGGATCGAGTTGATGGGTCCCGAGGGTGAAGTCGAGTGGCTGCGCACCGGCACCGACGTCTTTCCCGGCTCGGTGGTCGCACTCGGGGCCCTGGGCGTCGTCACCCGACTCACCCTGGAGATCGAACCGACCTTCGCGGTCGCCCAGCGGGTGCGTCTGGACGCACCGCTGGACCAGGTCGCCTCGGAGTTCGACGCGGTGTTCGGCTCCGCCTACAGCGTCAGCCTCTTCACCGACTGGAACGGGAGCACCGGGCGGGTCTGGTGCAAACACCGTGTGGATGAACCGGAGGGTGCCTGGGGCGGGGGCCGACCGGCGAGCGAACCCCAGCATCCCGTTCCGGGAATGCCGACCGCACCCGCCACCGAACAGCTCGGAACGGCCGGTCCGTGGTTCGAGCGGCTGGCGCCC